>CAMZEI010000018.1 GCA_947305815.1 uncultured Bacteroidales bacterium
TGCCATTGACATGGTAGGCGAGAAGATGAAAGATTCTGACAAGGCTCCACTCGATATTTGGAAGAAAGCTCTCGAGAACGTGACTCCTCAGATTGAGGTCAAGAGTCGCCGTATCGGTGGTGCTAACTTCCAGGTGCCTACGGAGTTGCGCCCTGAGAGGAAGGTTTCACTCTCGATGAAGAATATGATATCCTTCGCCCGCAAGCGCTCTGGCCGCTCCATGGCCGAAAAACTTTGCGCTGAGATCATCGCCGCTTACAACAACGAAGGTGGTGCATTCAAGCGTAAGGAAGACATGCACAGGATGGCTGAGGCCAACAAGGCCTTCGCACACTTCCGTTTCTAGGAGTTTTTGAACTGTGGCGAAAAGAGACCTTAAATACACGAGGAACATCGGCATCATGGCTCACATCGATGCCGGCAAGACCACGACTTCCGAGCGTATTCTCTACTACACCGGGAAGACCCACAAGATAGGTGAGGTCCACGAGGGTGCCGCCACCATGGACTGGATGGTCCAGGAGCAGGAGAGGGGAATTACCATCACCTCCGCTGCAACCACGGCCTTCTGGCACTATGGCGGTGACACTTATCAGATCAACCTTATCGATACTCCCGGTCACGTAGACTTTACGGTCGAGGTCGAGAGGTCCCTGCGCGTCCTCGACGGCACCGTCGCAACTTTCTGCGCGGTGGGCAAGGTCCAGCCACAGTCCGAAACCGTCTGGCGTCAGGCCGACAAATACAGGGTACCCAAGATAGCGTACGTCAACAAGATGGACCGCGTCGGAGCCGACTTCCTCGCATGTGTTGAGGAGATCAAGACCAAGCTCGGCGCGACAGCCATCCCCATCTGCCTTCCCATCGGAGCCGAAGAGACATTCGCCGGCGTCGTGGACCTGATTGCCCGCAAGGCCATCATCTACGACAACTCCGAGGAGCTTGTCAATTACAAGGAAGCCCCCATCCCCGCAGACATGCAGGAGGAGGTGGAGCTGTGGCACGACAGGCTCGTCGAGACCGCAGCCGAATGTGACGAGGCCCTGATGGAGAAGTACTTCGAGGATCCCGCGTCCATAAGCGAAGAAGAGATAATCGCAGCTCTGCGCAAGGGCACTATCGCAATGCAGATAGTCCCCGCATGCTGCGGTTCTTCGTTCAAGAACAAGGGCGTACAGTTCCTCCTGGATGCAGTGATGCGCTACCTCCCCTCGCCCCTCGACAAGGGAGCCGTTACGGCTACCAACCTCGCAGGAGGCAAGGAGATAGAGCTTGAGCCCCGCGCAGACGCTCCCTTCTGCGGTCTCGTGTTCAAGATTGCCACCGATCCCTATGTAGGCAGGCTGGCATACATAAGGGCCTATTCGGGACATCTCGATGCTGGCTCCTATGTGTTCAACACACGCTCTGACCGTAAGGAGAGGGTTGCCCGCCTCTATCAGATGCACTCCAACCACCAGAACCCCATCGAGTTCGTGGAGGCAGGAGACATCTGCGCGGCAGTGGGATTCAAGGACCTCCGAACCGGAGACACTGTCTGCGGCGAAGGTCATCGCTATACCCTTGAGAGCATGGAGTTCCCCGATCCCGTGATAGGAATCGCCATCGAACCCAAGACGCAGAACGACCTTGACAAGCTCGGAGTCGCTCTCGGCAAGCTTGCGGAGGAGGACCCTACCTTCACCGTGAAGTCCGATACCGAGACCGGCCAGACCATCATCAGCGGCATGGGTGAGCTTCACCTCGATATCATCGTGGACCGTCTCCGCAGGGAGTTCGGGGTGGAGATCAACCAGGGCGCACCTCACGTCAACTACAAGGAGACCGTGACGGCAAGCGTCCAGCACCGCGAAGTCTTCAAGAAGCAGACCGGCGGACGCGGTAAGTTTGCGGACATTATCGTAGAGATAGGTCCCGCGGACGAGGGCGTGGTCGGACTGCAGTTCGAGGACAAAGTCAAGGGCGGCAATGTACCCAAGGAGTTCATCCCCTCGGTACAGAAGGGCTTCGAGGCCGCTATGGCCAACGGCGTACTCGCCGGTTACGAGGTCCAGTCTCTCAAGGTTACCCTGCTTGACGGCTCCTTCCACCCCGTGGATTCGGACCAGCTTTCGTTCGAACTCGCGGCGAGGATGGCCTTCCGCCATGCATGTCCCAAGTGCAAACCCATACTGATGGAGCCCATAATGAGCCTCGAAGTGGTGACCCCAGAGGAGTACATGGGCGAGATCACAGGAGACCTGACCCGCCGTCGCGGACAGATCTCAGCTATGGATTCAGCGGGCGCTACCGCCCGTATAATCAAGGCATTCGTCCCTCTGTCCGAGCAATTCGGATATGTGACGGTGCTGCGTACGCTGTCTTCAGGCCGTGCCACCAGCACGATGACTTTCGACCATTACGCTGAAGTCCCCGCATCCATTGCTAAGGACGTGGTGGAAAAGAGCGGATATGCGTTTAAGTCATTTGATGAAGACGAATAAAGATTATATATTTGCAACGTAATATGAGTCAAAAAATCAGAATCAAACTCAAATCCTTCGATCACATGCTCGTGGACAAGTCCGCAGCCAAGATCGTCGAGACCGTGAAGAGCACCGGGGCAAAGGTCAACGGACCCATCCCCCTTCCTACCAATAAGAAGATCTTCACCGTCAACCGTTCGACCTTCGTCAACAAGAAGGCCCGCGAGCAGTTTGAGCTCGACTCTTACCGCAGGCTCCTCGACATCGACGATTCCAACGCGAAGACCGTCGACGCTCTCATGAAGCTCGAGCTGCCCTCCGGCGTAGAGGTTGAGATCAAAGTGTGATAGCACCGGGAGCTTAACCCCGGAACCGGTCCCTTAGCTCAGTTGGTTAGAGCATCTGACTCATAATCAGGGGGTCGTAGGATCATGCCCTACAGGGACCACAAAAAGGCTGGAAGCAATTCCAGCCTTTTTGCGGTCTTATACCCGGGCCCGGCCGGTCGCCTGACGGCGACTTATTCATTTCCTTTAGATGCTCCCGAAGGTCCAATCGCGGGACCGTCAGGAGCGTTTTACCTGGTATTTCGCGCCTAACCTGCATCTTTTTGGACCGTCGGTTACACCCTGAGATTGGGTCGGGTCGGTAAAACGGCCGATTTCACCGACCAAACTGTGTCATTAGGTGCTATCCGTCGGCGAAAACGCTTGATTCGCCGACGGTCCGATTGTCTGGTAAGCAGAAATGGGTCTATTTGCTCACGACAGAGGGGAAAAGTGCGTCCGGTGAGCAGGAAGGGGTCGTTTTGCGCACCTCCACTAAGGACAACCAAGTAGGTATCTATGATTCCCTGAAAGTCAATATCTCCTGTGCAGAGGATGTTATATGGAAAACTAACGAATCTGGAAAATACAAAGTTGAAGACATCGTAAGCATCTCCTCAATTCTTCTTATTTACCTTCAGGAAAAAGGGCTGCTTCCTCAAAACATCAACACTCTCAGTCCCATTTCGATTTATTCGGGTAAAGCGAGATGTGTTGAGTTCTTTGGTGATGTTATGCGTCATCCAGATATTTCCACCAAGGAAGGAGACAAATATATCCTAAAGAGCCCTCTTGTTAAGTCTGCTATGGCTATGGCTGATGATATTATTCAGTTTTTCGACAAGCTATATGTCATGTTCCCGTCCATATATCAAAGGAATCCGGGCAAGTTTGGCCTGATTAAGGCTGTTGAAATGAAAGAGAGCGGAGCTCCATTTGGGACAAACACAATGAGGATTACTTACAGGTACTCGCCAGGTTTTTTCCTCCCTCTTTTCTCTGGCGTCAGAGAGTTAATACGTTATAACGATACAACTGGAACCATTTCCTGGATCATTAATCCTGCAACGATAAACTATGAGGAACTTGATTGCGAAAAGTATGTGGAAATGATTAAGTTCCTTGACTTTAACCCTGTTAAGATTGGAAAAGCCACGATGATGTACCGTGAAGGATGCGACACCTTCAGTGCTTACAAGAACAAGGTTTTGAATCGATAAAAACAAAAAAGGGAGGGCACAACAATGTGTTCTCCCTTTATTCTAGAAAGGTAAGTCCGGTCCGTAATAGACTTCTGGCTCATAAAGGACCCGAATGTCTTTATCCTGAAAGAGTTTTGCCTGCTTATCCAATTTCTCCAGAATCTCTCCTCTACGATTGATACTGTTCAGTTCCTCGCGGCGAGCTTTGCTCATCTCGAGGAATTTTTCTTCTTGGTCAATGCCGAGGAAGCGGCGTCCCAGAAGGTTTGCAGCAATGCCTGTTGTGCTGCTACCAGTGAAGGGGTCAAGTACCCAGGCGCCTGGTTTGGTGGAAGCCTGAATAACCCTAGATAGGACACACAACGGCTTTTGGGTAGGATGCTTGCCGCAAGACTTCTCCCACGGAGCAATAGCCGGCAACGTCCATACGTCGCGCATCTGGGTACCTCCGTTGATTTCCTTCATCAGAGCATAGTTATAGTAATGAGCGACCTTACGCTCCTTTCGAGCCCAAAGGATATATTCCGCCGAATATGTGAAGTATCTGCATGAAAGATTGGGTGGAGGATTTGTCTTCACCCAAGTGACGCAGTTCAGTATCTTGAAGTCTAGCTCAGAAAGACAGCGGGCCACAGAGAAGATGTTGTGATACGTTCCACTGACCCAGATGGTCCCATCGGATTTCAGATGCTCCCGGCAAGCGGCCAGCCACGTTTTGTCGAACTTGTAGTCCTCCTCAAAGCCCTGGGACTTATCCCACTTGCCCTTATTCACAGATACAGGCACACCGCTCTGTATGCTGATACCGCCGTTCGATAGATGGTACGGCGGATCTGCGAAAATCATATCGAACTTGAAATCGAATGAGTTCAGAAGTTCGACACAATCACCCTGAAGGAGCGTGAAGTTTTTATCCTGTGATTTGTAGTAGGCTGAGGGCATCGCGACTACATCAATGATTTAACCTCCAATGCAAAATCAGCAATCGTAGTAAGATTATAGACGCGAGGTATTATTGAATACGCCTCTTCCAGTTTGTTCTTTGCTTTTAACCAGCCTTTCCCGTCCGTAATCCACACAAACTCATATCCTGAGATAGAATTAATCTTAGGCGCAATATCCGAATATGAACGGGCCACCTCATTAAGCTTAGAACCACCACTGTTATAGAAGTTCGTTTCAATAAGGAAAACTTTGGAAGCCGTTTTAATTACAAAGTCGAATCTCTTTTTGTCTTTTCCCAAGACCTCAAGCCCTGGCAACTCAGTACTATTAATCTCCCTTTCAAAAGGAATGTATACCGATTTAAAGTATGATGCAACGGCATTAGCCATTTGGTCTCCAGACCTATTCTTTCGGGCATTAGTGTCTAGCCCAACTTCTACTCCAAAAACGTAATCAACCAGATTCTTTATCTCTCGAGAACGGAACACATCGGCTAATCCAGTACCCTCAATAAACTTGATAACGCTCTCTTCATTATTCAAATATGATTCGAGTAAGACTGGCTCGAGATTCTCATTTAGGACCTGTTTTTTATCTCTCTGTCTGACAGCTATAAGAATATCAAGCACGCTGAACACCTTTGGGTTTTCGGCATAGAGCATTTTGATAGCAGCACGCAAATCGTCTCGCCCAAGAAGGAAATTAAGCTGGTTAAGTTTCATCGAAACTTTCGAGACATTCGATGAGACCTTTTTGAAATTAGTGAAGAAATCCAATGTCGCATTGGTTTCCTTCAACTGCGACATAAATGTATCGAAAGTTGTCATACTTAGGCGTTAACTACGTTAGAAATCAACAATTCAGAGATGGCGCCGCGACCAGATGCGTCAGAATTAATCATTCTGGCAGCAGATACTCTCTTGATGAAGAAGTGTTGGTATATGCTATCGAAGAAGTTCTCGGTAGGATTCACGTCCCTCGGGTCAGAGTTGCTGGCGACGAAGAGGGCCTTTTCATCGCTAATCTGGTCACAGAAGTCGCGAAGTCTAAGCTGCTCGCTATCATCGAAGCCTTCCTTCGCATAAGAAGTAAACGAGGAGGTCTCAGTGATAGGTTTGTAGGGAGGGTCAAAATAATAGAGGGTATCAGGTCCAGCATAGCGACCTGTCTGAGCGAAGTCGCCACAAAGAATCTCTACCCTCTGCAGTATATTAGAGCAAGCTCTGAGATTGTCTATATCGCAAATTCGGGGATTGGTATACTTACCGTGAGGAACATTGAATTCTCCCTTCGAATTGACTCTGTAAAGACCGTTGAAGCATGTTCTATTGAGGAAGATGAACAGAGCTGCCGTTTCTACCGGAGATGTTTGCTTCGTGTTGAAACGGGTTCTTTTGTTCATGAAATACGCCTTACGGCCTTCTGCTTCCAAAGGGATATATTCGTCTTGAATATGAGCAAGTTCCGCTATCAGCTCCTCTACGTTCTCTTTGATTACACGATAGGTGCAGATAAGCTCCTGGTTGATGTCGTTGATGACAGCACTCTCAATGTTGGGATATGCCTGAAGAATCCAGAACATAACGGCGCCACCACCAACAAACGGCTCCACATACGTAACGTGCTGACGGGATGCGAAATCGCGAGGAAGCGATTTGCGAACCTCATCCAGCAGCTGTGTCTTCCCTCCAACCCATTTGATGAATGGCCGAGCCTGAGTTTTGTCTTCGAACAACTTCATAAGCAATTCATATTTCTACAAAGTTATAAAAAGATTGACTCGGTCAACCTCGTAGATCAAATAAAACTCATAGGCCCAAGCAGCAGTAATGAATGCAACACTACGGGGTGTTTTTTCGCTTCTAGAATTGGGATGAGGTGGAGGGGGCCTGCCGGCGGTTAACCGCCGGGGATGCTTATGCATCCTGGGGCCGAAAGGCCCCGCAGGCCCCCTCCACCTCATCCCTACACACCTCTTCATATACATAGAAAGAGTGTGACAATATGTCAGTGGAATGTAATTTGTCGGCGGGAAGGGAAAGGAGGACAGAATATGGAAAACAAATATGAATTCCTGAGTAAATATGCCATAGACCTCAATGAGAGGGCTGCAAGTGGCAAACTGGACCCGGTTATCGGACGAGACGACGAGATACGCCGGGTGCTGCAGATACTATCCCGCCGTACCAAGAATAACCCTATTCTGGTGGGTGAGCCCGGTGTAGGTAAGACAGCTATATCCGAAGGCATTGCAACCAAGATAGTGAACGGGCAGGTCCCGGAGAACCTCAAGAGCCGCAAGGTGTTCTCGCTCGACATGGGCGCGCTGATAGCAGGCGCCAAATATCAGGGCGAGTTCGAGGAGAGGCTCAAGGGAGTCGTCAAGGAAGTCGTGGACAGCGACGGAGAGATAATCCTGTTTATAGATGAGATCCACACGCTGGTAGGTGCAGGACGCACAAGCGGCGCTATGGATGCATCCAATATACTTAAACCTGCGCTGGCGCGTGGAGAACTGCGCACCATAGGCTCCACAACCCTGGAGGAGTACCAGAAGTACTTCGAGCAGGATAAGGCCCTGGAAAGGCGTTTCCAGAAGGTGATGGTGGACGAGCCTTCGCCCGCCGAGAGCATAGCTATCCTGAGGGGCCTGAAGGAAAAATACGAGAACCACCACCGCGTGAGCATAGAGGATGACGCGCTGATTGCGGCAGTCAACCTCAGCCACCGCTACATAACAAGCCGTTTCCTGCCGGACAAGGCTATTGACCTCGTGGACGAGGCGGCTTCTAAGCTGCGACTGGAGATGAACTCCGTGCCTGAGCCTATAGACGACCTGGATGCCCGCATACGGCAGCTCCAGATTGAGAAGGAGGCCATCAAGCGCGAAGGCACCAGCCTCAAATCTGAAAAGATTGACAAGGAGCTTGCTGAGTGCAAGTCGAGGCGCGACGAGCTCGCTGCCCGCTGGGAGACCGAGAAAGGTACCGTAACCGAGATCAACAACCTGCGTCAGCAGCTGGAGGATTACAAGACCCAGGCTGCCATTGCGGAGCGCTCGGGCGATTACGGCAAGGTGGCCGAGATTCGCTATGGCAAGATGGCCGCGGCCCAGACCCGCCTTGAGGAGCTTACCCGCAAGCAGGCTGAAATCAAGGACCCTATCATCACTGAAGCCGTCACTCCGGGCGACATAGCCGAGGTCGTGGCACGTTGGACCGGAATACCCGTCAACCGTATGCTCGAGAGCGAAAAGGAAAAGCTCCTGCGCATGGAGGACAGCCTCCACAAGAGGGTTGTCGGTCAGCAGCAGGCCATTGAGGCCGTGTCGGATGCTGTACGCCGCAGCCGTGCGGGTCTAAGCAACGAACACAGGCCCATAGGATCGTTCCTGTTCCTTGGCACTACGGGTGTCGGTAAGACCGAGCTCGCCAAGGCGCTGGCGGAGTTCCTGTTCAACGACGAGAGCATGATGACCCGTATCGATATGAGCGAATACCAGGAAGCCCATACCGTGAGCCGTCTCGTAGGCGCGCCTCCGGGATATGTGGGTTACGACGAGGGCGGACAGCTCACCGAGGCCGTAAGGCGCAAACCCTACAGCGTAGTGCTGCTGGACGAGATTGAGAAGGCGCATCCGGACGTGTTCAACGTGCTCCTGCAGGTGCTGGACGACGGGCGGCTCACAGACAACAAGGGCCGTACGGTGGACTTCAAGAACACCATCCTCATCATGACCTCCAACCTCAAGGAGGAGGAGCTGCGGCTGCGCATGCGTCCCGAGTTCCTCAACCGAATTGACGAGACCATCGTGTTCAACCCTCTCACCAAGGACGATATACGCGAGATCGTTGGTATCCAGATGCGTGCCCTGCAGGCCAAGCTCGCAGAGGATGGCGTGACGCTCGAGTACACCAAGGCGTTCGAAGACGATATGGTGGAGAACGGATATGACCCCGTATATGGCGCGCGTCCCGTCAAGAGGCTCATACAGCGCGAGCTGGTGAACCAGATGGCCCGCGAGATTCTCGAAGGACATATCCACAAAGACTCAGTCATTACCGCCGACGTCGCAGACGGCCGCACCATAGTCCGTAACTAAAAGGTTCCGGCTCTTCGGCCGGAATGACGCGCGCAAGCGTTGTGGAGCATGGATACTGCCTTCCGGACCGTGTGTATTTTTACACGGGACGGGAGGCATATTCATGCGCGCTGGAAATAGTCATTCCGGCCAAAGAGCCGGAATCTAAAGAATGGGAGCGAGAAGTTTGACGACCTGCTGCCAGAAGCGTTTGATCCATGACCAGGAGTCGACTTCGGCGAGGGTGATCTCGCGGCATAGCGCGAGCTCTTCCTCGAAGATACGCTTGTTCAGCTCCGCGGTCTGCCGGTCATAGACCAGGGCATTGACCTCGTAGCTGAAGTTGAAGCTGCGGTTGTCTATGTTGGACGATCCTATGCAGGAGATGTAGTCGTCGGCGACAAAGACCTTGGAGTGTATAAACTCCCGTCCCCTCTCATATATACGCACTCCTGCTTCGAGGGCCTCGATATAGAACGAACGGTTGGCTTTGTCAAGGAATATGGTATCGTTCTTCGCAGGCAGCATCAGCCTCACGTCCACACCGGTCATCGCCGCGGCTTTGAGGGCGTTCATCACCGGCTCCGGCGGGACGAAATAAGGGGTATTTATATATATGTATCGCCTGACATTGTGGAGCACCCACTCGTAACCGAGCTGGAACACCGGATTGGAGCCCGAAGGCTCGTCGGCCATTATCTGCATGGTCTTGCCTCCGAGACTCTTAGGCCCCTCCGGGACTTCCGCCACAGGACTCTTCAACATGGGATAGAGCTCCGTCATGGGCCGGTCAAGGACTCCGCCTGCCGTAACCCATGAGTCGAGAAACAGGTACTGCAGGCTTGCTACTGCAGGTCCCGTGATGCGCAAGTGGGTATCCCTCCACTGCTCGAAATAGTGGTCGTTAATGTTCATGCCACCGGTGTAGCCGATGCGGCCGTCTATTACCACTATCTTGCGGTGGTTGCGGTAATTGATGCGGGTTGCGAAATCAAGCGCGTGCTGGCGGGGGTCGGTGAAGTTGAGGACCTCAACGCCATCGCGGCGCATGGATTTGTAATAGGAAGGCGATATGGGGAAGTTGGCTACGTTCTCGTTGAGGAAGCGCACCTTCACGCCATCACGGGCCTTACGCACCAGGATGTCGCGCACAGCCCGGCTGCCCTTGTCGTTGCCGAAGTGGAAATACTCCAGATGTATCGACTCCTTTGCGGCCTCTATGTCGCGCATCAGCAACTCGTATTTGCGCGCCCCTGAGGTAATGATCTCGAACGAGTTGCCTTCGGTGGGCGCGAGGTGCGTCCCGCTGGACATCAGGCTCGCGAGAGGCCGGTATTCCTCCTTTATTGAGGCGAGCGAAGAGTCTCCGAACAGCAGAGCCTCCCATTCGGGGGTTGACTCGCTGTCAAGCAGCTGCTTGTAGCGACGGCGGCGACGCTCGAACATCCAGTGGTGACGCGGGCTGATGCCGAGCAGCACATATAGGATGAGTCCCAACACGGGGAGCAGCGCAATAATGATAATCCAGGCCAGCTTCGCTCTGGGGAGGCCCTTGTCCATTATTATGACAAGGATAACCCCGATGACGGTCAGCGAAAGGGCAATATTAGCGATTATCTGCAGCATATCCTGTTATCTTGTAAAGCCGAGGGCGGCAAGGCCGCGGAGTACGTCCTCGTCACGCATGAAGATGTCCCAGAGCAGGCCGCTGCGGTAATTCTCCATCATGACGACTATAGGCCCCTGGTCTATTGCTATATATGAAGTGGCGAACCAGCGCTCTTTGAGAGCGAAGGAGTCGTAGAATCCGTAAGGTCCCCACAGCTTGTCGCCCAGCGTATAGTAGAAGAACTTCATTGCCGCCATTGCCTCCTCTGGCATATATGGGAAGGAAGCCAGAGCCGCCGTAGGAGCCACGGTGCCGGTATCGTTGGCAGGCGAGCTGGCAATGTATCCTTTGTAATAATCCGAAGCGGTTAGGCCCCAGCACTCGGCGCTGTAGCCATAGCCGGCCTTGGAGTTCACGCAGTACTCGTAATTGGTGCGGACATGGCGGCAGTTCTGCTCCCAGTAGTCCGCGTAGCTGTCCTTGAGGCCACGGGGATCGAGTCCCATGAAGCTATAGTGGACGAAGAACAGGGGATCCTTGAAATTGTATGAGTTGGTCCCATTCCAGCCCTTGTCATACACCTCTTTGGTTATGGGATAGGTGGGGGATGATGCGGCCAGGACATATACCATCAGGGCCTCGTTCCAGCTCCTGATATGCATGTTCATCTGCCAGTCGTAGGTGGGAGACCAGTGCCAGTAAAGCACCTTCTGACCGCCCTGCTGGAACCAGGTCCATTCGACTTCCTCCCAGAGGGTCTTGACGGTCGAGCGAATCTCAGTCTCTACGGCATCAGTCCTGGTGAAATACTGCCTTGCCGCCAGCAGTCCTTCTACCATGAATGCCGTCTCGACGAGGTCGGCGCCGTCATCCTTAGTGCTGAATGCCTTGACCTTGCCGGTAGTGCCGTCCATCCAGTGAGGCCATGCCCCATGGAATCGTTCGGCACCCTGCAGGAATCGGACGATGGTAAGCATGCGCTGCGCTCCCTCCTCACGGCTTATCCAGCCGCGCTCGATGCCCACTATAATGGCCATCAGACCGAAGCCGCTGCCGCCGGTAGTCACAGTCTCGCCTGACCCCAGACGCTCGCGGGCAAGACCGCTGACCGGGTGCGCATAGTCCCAGAAATAGTCGAAAGCAGCCCTTTGCACCTTGTCAAAGAGCTCCTCGTCGGAGATGCGGGGGAATTTGTCCGAAGTGTCGTAAGTGGTTGTAAAAGAAAAGCTGAAGCCCTCCACAAGGTCCACGCCGAAGCTCTCGCCGGCCGTAATCCCAAGGCCGTATTTACGCAGTGGGGAGAGAGGCTCCGATGGAGTAAGCACGAGGACGGAAGCCTCAGGGGCGTCCACTTCCCCTCGCAGCTCCGGGCCGTTGAAAGCCAGCACCGCCAGCGACACCGCATCCACCGTAATCTCTCGCGAGAACTCCACGACTATGCGCGGTGACAGCGAAATACCACTCACGGACGATCCGTCGAGCACAGGCCGGCCGTCTATGGTAACGGACAGTACCATGGCACGCGGGAGGGCCTCCTGCTGTTTCTCGGTGCCGCAGGAGAGTGCCGCCAGGAGGACGGCTGCAAAAAAAATCAGACGTTTCATCGGTGACGGCAGGGAGATCCCTCCCCCTGCCGCCTGGGATAATTACATAAGTGCGATTGCAATCTCTTCCTTGCGGAGAGTCTGGATCTCAGTCTCGCTGAGGACCTTGTTGAAGAAGCGGACCTCGTCGATGCTGCCTGCGAAGAAGCTCATCCAGTCAGCTGCTCCTGCATAGCTCTCAATCCAGGAGGCCCAGCCACCAAGATAGAATGCGTTGGCGTCTGCGGGGATGCACTTGCCGAAAGGCATCTTGTCGCCGTACTCGGCTTCCTTAACCTTCACGCCGTCCACATAGAGTGCCCATGCGCCGGTAGCTGCCTCGTAGGTGAATGCAAGCTGGAACCACTTTGCGTACACTGCGAAAGCGGGATCCCAGGTGTCAAGCCACATGTTGCTCTCGTTGCCATCAGCAAGCTTGAACATGATGCGGCCGTTGATCTGCTGGGTCTTTGCTCCGGTCTCTTCGACGGTACCCTTGTTGTCGAACATTACGACAAATGAAGGCCAGTCCTGAGTGGGGAAGAGCTTGCCGTTGACAGAGAACAGACCTCCTTTCTGGAAGTCTTCGATGTTCTTGGCCCAGAGGGTGATGGTGACATCCTCGAGCTTGGAGAGGGCATTGCCGGAAGCGAGGTTGAACTTGAGGTAAGCCTCTTCGTTCTTACCGGAGGTGTTGGTATAGCCGTTGCCGATTTCACCTGCTGCGAAAGCGGCCGCGCCGGCCTTGCTTGCATAGGAGATACCTTCACCGACCTTGACAGCGTTTGCCTCGGACTCCAGAGGGAAATAGGCTACGAGATTCTCCACACAGGTCTTCACCTCGGGGGTGGTGTCCTTAGGATCTTCCTTACCGCCTTCCTTGTTGCATGCGACAAGTGCGAGGGCTGCAAAAGCAGCAATCATGAGAAATTTTTTCATTGTTTTGTTGGTAATTGAATTGTTTATAAAAAATGTTAGTACGTATATCCGGGTGTTGCGGGCAGACTGGGGTTGAGCTGCCTCTGGGAGGACGGGATGGGGAACACCTCGTTCTTGCCGACGGTAAATCCGAGAGGGCCGAGCACTTCGGCGGCCTTGCCCCAGCGTACCAGGTCGAAGAAACGGTTCTCCTCGAGGGCCAGTTCGGCGCGGCGCTCGTCATAGATATTCTCGAGGCTTGCCTCGATGTCGGCGAGACCGGCGCGGTGGCGCACTTCGTTAAGGGCCTGAGCGGCGGTATAGCCTGATTTAGGGCTTATCCCTGCACCCTGGGCCATCGCCTCTGCGTACATGAGAAGCACGTCCGCGTAACGGATTATGCGCATGTTGTGATCCAGGCCGTAAGCGTTGTACGAACGGGTATTGTAGCTGGTGGGGACATAGACCTTGCCATTGTAATAAGGATTGGTGCAGCTCTCTGCGACGAGGTCGCCCTCGGGAGTGCTCTCCCCTCTCACGAGCAGGGTGACGCTCTTACGCACATTGTCTCCGCGGCTGTCCAGGAAGTCTATAAGCTTCTGGCTGGGGACCTTGTAGCCCCATCCCTGGAAGGGCTCCTTATTGCCTCGGGGTCCCTGGATGAAGGCATAGTAGCACAGCGGCATGCCGCCGGTAACCTGCCCGAGGTCCGAACTCTCGATTTCCATCAAGGACTCGGCTCCGCCCTCGTTCTCGACATTGAACGCATCCTTGAAGCGGCTCATAAGGGAGTACTTGCCGGAAGCGATAATCTCGTCGGCGAGGCTGGCGGCCTCGACCCAGTCCCCGCGGTACAGGGCAACCTTGGCCTTGAGGGCCTTGGCTGTGTATTTGTTGTAGCGGCCCTTGTAATCAGTGTGATTCTCGGGCACCACGGCGATAGCGTCATCAAGGTCACGGTATATGAAGTCATATACCTGCTCGACTGACGAGACACCTACAGATGCAAGCTCCGATGCCGACATACTGCGGTCAATGATAGGGACGCGTCCGAACATGCGCACAAGGTTGAAATACGCGAAGGCGCGTATGATCTTGGCCTCGCCGCGGCACTCCTCGACGGTCTGCAATCCACTCTCCGAAGTGATGGCCGCCTTGAAGAGGTCCATGGACTCGATTGCGTAATTGGCAGCGGACGACATGTCGTAGCACCAGTTCCACATCTGCTCGATGTTGTTGTTGTCCGGACCGTAGGTGAAGTTGTCCAGCTGGGCGACGGTAGGGCCGTCAGCCTCGGTGGAACCCTTGTCGGCATCGTCGGAGACTATTTCCAGCACTCCCACATAGTTCTGTGCACGGCCTTCGCTGAGCCTCATACTGGCATAGGCTGCGCTGACGGGCATGAAGATGTTCTCGGTCTTGGTATAATCCACACCTGCGGTAGGCATGGTGGCCTCGGCGCGGATATCCAGGAACTTGGAGCACGAAGTGCACGCTGCTATCGCGGCGGCAATTATTATGATGATTCTTGCTTTCATGATACTACAGATTCAGGTTGATGCCGAAGGTATAGATTGACTGCATGGGATACACTGAGGAATTGTCTATGCCGTTGGCAATTGGCGAACCTCCGATCTCCGTAGTGAAACCGTTGTAGCGGAAGAGGGACAGCGGACGCTGTGCGGAGAGATAGAGACGCAGGCTGCCGCGTCCGGACACATTGCGGAGCGTATAGCCAAGCTGTACATTCTGGATGCGGAGCATGGAGCCGTCCTCTACGAAGAAACTGTTGCTCTGCGCCATCAGCTGCTCGGTGAGCACCCTGGGCGTAGGATAGGCAGATGACGGAGCATCCTTGCGCCATGCGTTCCTGTAGAAGTCGTAGTCATAGTTGCCGTCAGCAAACACCTGCTTGTTGAGGCGCTTGGCGTTGAATATCTTGTTGCCTATGTTGGCATTGAGCACCATGGAGAAGTCGAAGCCCTTCCAGTCAAATCCCAGGTTCAGACCCATCATCAGCCAGGGTAGAGGGGATCCGAGATAGACGCGGTCAGCTTCGGTAATCTTGCCGTCGGGAGTGCCGTCCGCATTGCCCGCGAAATCATGATACCGGAAGTATCCGGCACCTGTGGACAGCTGGGATACATCTGCCATGAGGGCGTCATATTCGGTCTGGAAGATGCCGTCCACCTGATAGCCCCAGAAGGCACCGATAGGATAACCTACCTGGGTCATGGTGGCATAGGCTCCGTTGGTCAGAGCCCCGGGGATATTGTCGCGTCCCTCGAGAGCGAGAACCCTGTTGCGGTTGACAGTAGCATTCAGGCCCACATTGTAGTTGAAGTCCTGACCTATGGTGTCGGCCCACTTGAGAGAGAGTTCCACACCCATGTTGAGGACGCGGCCGTTGTTGGCAAGCAGCGAGGAGACACCGCCGCCGGTAGCTACGGGAGCATGGAAGACAACCCTGTCGGTCACCCTGTGGTAGAAGTCGATGTCACCGGTGAGCCTGCTGCCGAGGAAGGCGAAGTCCGCTCCGACATTGGTCTCAGTGACGACCTCCCACTTGAGGTAGTTCTGGTACACGGTCTGAGCACCCATACCGTCCACGAGGGTGTCGCCGAATACTGCGGAAGCATCCACACCGGAGTTGCCGGCTATGTTGATGTCGTTGGCGGGGACATTGTCGTTACCGAGCATACCCCATGAAGCGCGGAGTTTGAGGTAATTGAACACCTTCTGGTCCTTCATGAAGGGCTCGTCCGAGATGTTCCATCCCAGACCGACAGAAGGGAAGAAGCCCCACTTCTCCTGATACTTGGAGCTGCCGTCAGCGCGGAAGGTGACTGTTGCAAGGTATTTCTCCTTATAGTTGTAAGTACCTCTGGCAAAGTACGATATGCCGTTGTAGCGACTTGCTCCGTCGGTTGCGGTCTGGTTCTTATAGGAGCCATTGACAAGGTAGCGGGCGGCATCGTCGAAGTTGGGGACGCTGCTTGCAGAGCCTGTCAGCCATGCGTTGTACTGCATACGGGTGGACTGACCGAGCATGGCCGTGAAGGCATGAGCATCGATCTGGTCCTGATAGGTGAGAGTGTTGTCCAGAATCTGGTAAATTCCGTATGCGTAGGTCTTGGTAAGGTTGGATACGGAAGTACCCTGCGAACCTCCGACAAAATGCTCGGGTGTGTAAGACTGCTGGTCGGCGAAGCTGAAGTCCATGTTGTAGGAGGTCTTGAATTTCAGCTTCTCGGTGATTGTAGCCTCGGCGTAACCCGTAAAGACGGTCTTGAGGCCGCTGTCAGTGCTATTGGAGTAATAAGCAGAGGCGGCGGGATTGCCATAGGCATTGGAGTATCCGTAGCGCTGGGGAGAATCGAAGTGCTCGGGATAGGCATCCGTATTGGCTTCGCTGTACACTCCGTACACGGGCGGATTCACGAAGGCCTGGTAGTACACCCCGGAGTTGGGGTTGTGCTTGTCATAACGGGATACAACCGTGTTGACTCCTACCTTGAGCCAGTCCGTCATGGTCTGGTCGAGGCGGGCGCGGATGTTGAAACGGTTGTAGTCGTTGACGTTGTAGTTCATTATTCCGTCCTGGTAGTAGTAGCTCAGTCCGACGGAATAATTAGTCTTCTCAGTGCCGCCGCTCAGGTCCAGTGAATGGCTGTGCGTGAGAGCCGGATGTACCAGCTCGCTGTACCAGTCTGTGCTGACGCCGCTGTAATCCGAGAGGCTCTTGGGCGAATCGGGATATGCCAGGTTGTACATCTCCACGTACTGCTCCGTGTTCGCCATCTTCATTATGTTGGTAGGGACCTGGACGCCTGCGTAGCCGTCATAGGTGACGCGGACCTTGCCGGCAGCTCCCTTCCTGGTCGTAACGAGGATGACACCGTTGGCTGCGCGTACACCGTAGATGGCTGCGGCCGACGCGTCCTTGAGGACGGTAAGGGACTCGATATCGCTGGAAGACAGGAAGTCGATATTGTCCATGAACGCACCGTCCACCACGTACAGAGGGCTGGCATAGTCGCCTATAGAGCCGACGCCGCGGATCTTGACGGAGGGACCTGCACCAGGAGCACCGCTCTGGGTAATCTGGACGCCACTTACCATACCCTGGAGAGCGGACATGGGGTTGGCCGCCGTCTGCTTGGCGAGCTCCTCACCCTTGACATTGACAATTGGTGCGGTGAGGTCCTTGGCCTTCTGGGTACCATAACCCACGACGACCACTTCCTCGAGGAAATTGGCATCGTCCTGGAGTGTAATGAGTGCGGGGACAGCCGAAGCGGCGAAGCTCTGCGAGGCATAGCCAATGCAGCTCACCGTGACCCGTGCGGAGGGTCCGGTGACGACGAGGGTGAATTCGCCGTCAAGTCCGGTCGAAGTACCATTGGAAGTGCCTTCCTCTATGACGGTGGCTCCTATGACGGGACCCATCGCGTCTTCGACAACACCCTTCACGGTGTATCCCTGCGCCGAGGCTGCGATGCCGGCGAGCGCGAGGGCAAGTATTGCAAAGAGTTTTTTCATATGGTTATTGGTAATAGAATCCTAGTTTTTCGAGTCCTTTGGCTATCTCCGGAGCGCTCATGAAGAGGTCCCAGAGCAGGCCGCTGCGATAGTTCTCTATCATGACGGCTTCGGGGCCCTGGTCTATCGCAAGATAATGGTCCACGACAGCGGGGTCGCGCCCGGGGTTGTAGGCATCGTAGAAGCCATAGGGCCCGAACATATCGGTATCATAGTATAGATGCCTGATGACAGCCATAGACTCCTCCGGAGTATAGACTATCGAGCTCACGGCGGCGGTGGGGGACACGGTGCCGTTGTCCGATGGCGTGCCGGGATGGTGGGAGGAGTATCCCACATCGGGGTCGTCGGAGGAAGTAAAGCCCCACAGGTCCTCACCATATCCGGGATGACCCTTAGGGTTGTCCATGGCATAAGCCCGGTGAATCAGCGTATGAGCCCTGTTGCGCTCGAAATAGTCGCAGTAGCCGTCGTGCAGCCCGCGCGGGTCGAGGCCGAGGTATGAGTAATGGCAGAAGAACAGGGGCCCTCCCAGCTCCATGCCGAGAGGCAGGGTGATGCCGTAATAGTCCTTGCCGTTGTAGTAGTAGCTTGAGGTCTTGTAGGAAGCCTCGTAACACTCTCTTGTGATGGGATACGAGGGCGATGAAGCGGCGAGGATATAAGTGATGAGGGTCTCGTCATAGCCGCTTATGCGGTGGTTCATTTTCCATTCGTACCTGGGGGACCAGTGCCAGTAGAGTGAGTCTGTGCCACGGGTGAACCAGTCCCACTCAACTCCCATCCAGAGCTCATGACAGCGCTCCGCAAGAGGGAAGTCCTTCTCGGAGAGCCACTGGCGTGCGGCTATGAGGCCCTGCACCATGAAGGCCGTCTCCACGAGGTCGGCTCCGTCATCGAATTCGCTGAAGCTGAATGGCTTCCAGGTATCGGCATCATACCAGTGCGCCCAGGCTCCGTGGAAGCGGGGCAGGCGCTCAAGGGACTCTACCATGCGGCCTATGCGTTCTATGCCCTCGGCCTTGGTGTAGTATCCCCTCTCGGCACCGGCTATGACGGCCATCATGCCGAATCCGGAGCCGCCTATGGTGACAATATTGCCGTTGCAGTCATTGCTCCGCTCCCTTGCGAGACCGGTCTCCGGATCCGCAAAGTCGGTAAAGTACCTGATTGTAGCCTGCTCTATCTCATCGAGGAGCTCGTCGTCAGGCAGCTGACGCTGTCCGCATGAGGGAAGCACCGCCGAAAGCAGCGCCGCCAGTGCCAATAATCTATATTTCATACCTGAAAGCAGCTTCGTCAGTATTGTCAGAAGAGCCTCCGATGAAGACCTTGAAGTCTCCCGTCTCGGGGCCCCAGCTCATATCCTTACGGTAGAAAGACAGAGTCTGCGCGTCGATTTTGAATTCTATCTCCTTACTCTCGCCGGGGGCAAGGGTGACTTTGCGGAAACCCTTGAGCTGCTTTACCGGCCTGGTAACGCTGCCCACAAGGTCGCGCACGTACATCTGCACTGTCTCCGTGCCCTCTCTATCGCCAGTATTGGTGACGGTGACAAACGCGCTTATGAAGCCGTCGCCGCTGAATTCCTCTGCGGACAGGCTCACGGGCGAATATTCAAACGAAGTATAGCTCAGGCCGTATCCAAATGCATACAGGGGCTCGTTGACTACATCCAGGTAACGGGATTCGTACTTGGCTTCGGGATCCTCATGAGGACGTCCGGTATTCTTGGCATAATGATAAATGGGGACCTGTCCCAGATTGCGGGGGAAGGTGACGCTGAGGCGTCCGGCCGGATTATACTCTCCGAAGAGCACATCGCTCACCGCATAGCCGCCCATCGTGCCGGGATACCAGGCCTCGAGTATTGCGTCGGCAAGATCCGATTCCTTCGAAAGGTCGAGGGGACGGCCGTTGAGCAGGACCACGGCTACCTTCTTGCCCATGGACTTAAGCCTCTCAAGCAGCTCGGTCTGCACGCCGGGAACATGGATATCAGTACGGGAAGCCGCTTCGCCGCTCCACTGGCAGTCCTCCCCTATTACGAGCACCACCTTGTCAGCGGGAAGCGCTGTCGCGAGGGCGCGTGCGAAGCCGCTGCGGTCTTCGCCAAATTCCTTGCAGCCTTCTGCATAGGATGTACGGGCGGGACCGTTGTATTCGCGTATTGCATCATAGATCGATGCCGGGACGGACTTAACCTCGCCGGCGCCGCGCCATGAGCCGAGCAGGTCGTCTTTGGAGTCGGCCAGTGCTCCTATCACGGCTATCCTCTCACCCTTGCGGAGGGGCAGGATGCCGTCATTCTTGAGAAGCACCATACTCTCGGAAGCGATAGTGCGTGCGGCAGCCTTGTTGTCCTCGGTGAGCGTCTCAGAGACTTCCCTCTCCGGATCGCAGTAGAGGTAAGGGTCGTCGAACAGACCAAGTGCAGCCTTGACTTCGAGTATGCGACGCACAGCCCTGTCAACGGTCTTCATGGGGACTTCCCCGCTGCGTACCAGCTCCACAAGGTGCTCGAAATAGCTTGGCCCTACCATGTCCATGTCGATACCGGCTTTGACGGCAAGACGGGCGGCATCACGCAGGTCCTCCGCATATCCGTGCTTAATCATCTCGGGGATACCGGTATAGTCGGTCACGACGAAGCCGCGGAAGCCCCACTCACCCCGGAGTATATCCTGCAGCAGGTGCTCATTGGCGGTAGCGGGCACCCCGTCAAGCTCGTTGAACGAAGCCATCACACTGAGCGCTCCGGCATCTACGGCAGCCTTGTAAGGAGGCAGATAGAATTCGCGCAGCCACCTCTCGGACATATCCACGGTATTGTAGTCGCGGCCGGCCTGAGGTGCTCCGTATGCGGCATAATGCTTGACGCAGGCCAGTAATGTGGCGGGATCAGCAAGGTCCTCGCCCTGATATCCGCGGGTCATTGCAGCAGCAATCAGGCTTCCCAGATAGGGATCCTCGCCGGAGCCCTCAGAGATGCGTCCCCAGCGTGGCTCAACGCTCACATCGCACATAGGAGAGTATGTCCAGTGCAGACCGGCCGCTGCTGCTTCGCGTGCTGCGATCTCAGCGCTGTGCCCTATGGCATCGGGGTCCCAGGTGCAGGACATTCCGAGATTGATGGGAAATATTGTACGGAAGCCGTGTATCACATCGTAGCCGAACAGCAGAGGTATCCCAAGTCGGGTCTCCTCCACGGCCATGCGCTGCAGGTCACGGGTATAGTCAGCGGTGTAGGCGTTGAAGATATTGCCGCAGCGGCCGGCGCGTATGTCTTCGATATAACCCTCGCGCATGGAAGGACCTGTAACCGTCCAGTCGCTTGTGAACAGGACCATCTGGCCGACCTTCTCCTCGAGGGTCATGACCTTCATGAGAGAGTCCACCCTGGGGTGGTTGGACACCTTGCCGCTTCCGGCAGGGCGTGCGCACGACATGGTCAGCAGAATCAATCCTGCCGACAGTAACACGGGAACTCTTTTCATATCTTGATTATTGGTTGGAGAATTCAAAAATAATCGCCTCCTGGAACACCTCACCGGGATTGAGTGCGGTCGAGGGGTAATCCGGCCTGTTAGGGCTGTCGGGGAAGTGCTGGCACTCTATAGCCACGGCGTCATAGTCATGGTAGGTAGCGCCCTCCTTGCCGGCGGGACAGCCGTTAAGCCAGTTGCCGGTATAGACCTGTACGCCTGGCTGGGTGGTATAGACCTTGAGCGTGCGTCCGCTCTTTGCCGCATGCAGCTCTGCCGCCTCCTGCAGCTGTCCGGGCATGTAGCCGTCCAGTACCCAACAAGCATCATATCCCTTGCCGTAATTAAGGGCGGGGAAGTCTGCCTTGATATCGCGTCCTATGGGCTTGGGATTGATGAAGTCCATGGGTGTACCCGCTACAGGCTCGGATTCGCCGAGCGGAATAAGGGTGGAGTCCGTAGGGAGATACTCCGAAGCGTTGAGCCTAAGCACATGGTCGAGCACAGTACCGGAGCCGTGTCCGTCGAGGTTGAAATAGACATGGTTCGTAAGGTTCACTACCGTAGGGGCATCGCATTCCGCAGTGAAAGTGATACGCAGCTCGTTGGCCTCACTCCACTCGTATCGGACCACTGCCTTAAGGGCTCCGGGATAACCCATCTGCCCATCCTCGGAGTAGTACATGAACTCCACTCCCTCGCCGTCAGTGCGGCTCTCCCAAACCTGATTCTGGAAGCCTTCTGGACCGCCGTGCAGGTGGTTGGGGCCGTTATTGATGGGGAGGGAATATACCTTGCCGCCTATCTCAAGATGGCCTGCGGCAATACGGTTGGCATAGCGCCCGGGGACCTTGCCGGAGCATGGCCCGTCGGCGAAGTAGCTCATGGGGTCGGGATAGCCGATGACGACATCCTCCAGCTGTCCCCTCGTGTCCGGGACATGGATTTCAACAATCGCAGCACCTACGCTGCCGAGTACCACGTATGCGCCGGACTCATTGGTGAGTGTATAACGGAAGATTTCCTTGCCTTGAGGGGTCGTCCCCCAGAGAGTTTTGGTTATTTTCATTTCAGTATTATTAGTCCTCAAATATAATCATTATAACGTCAAAGTAAGAGTTTTGTGTTATATTTGTTGAGATAATCGTTACTTAAATGAACAATCTTTTCGACATCAAAGGTAAAGTCCTGGTAATGACCGGCGCAACAGGCGTCCTGGGGACGAGCATCGTGAAATATTTTGCTTCCCAGGGATGCAAAGTAGTCCTTCTGGGACGTGAGAAATCCGCCGGGACGGCCCGTGCTCTGGTAGATGAGATCAAGTCCGCCGGAGGAGAAGCAATGAGTCTCGTAGGAGATGTGCTCGACAAGGCATCGATGGAGGCCTGCCTGGACAAGGTGCTGGCAGCTTACGGTACGGTGGACATACTGTTCAACGCAGCCGGAGGCAACATGGGTCCCGCCAATGTGCAGCCCGACCAGACCATCGAGGACCTGGACATAGATGCGATGAAGAAAGTCTGCGAACTCAATATCTTCGGCACCGTCATCCCCACCCAGGTATTCGTAAGGCCGATGGTGCAGCAGAAAAAGGGCGCAATAGTCAATTTCTGCTCCATGTCGTCGTTCCGTCCTCTCACGAGGGTGGCCGGCTACGGCATCGCCAAAGCGGGGATAGCCAGCTGGACCGAGTGGCTCGCCGCAGAGCTTGCAATTAAGCACGGAGACGGCATACGTGTCAACGGAATTGCCCCCGGATTTATCCTAAGCAACCAGAACAGGAGCCTTCTCACCAACCCTGACGGGTCGCTCACCGACCGTTCGCACAAGATTATCGGACACACACCCTTCGGCCGCTTCCTCGAAGCTGACGAGCTCCTCGGAGCCCTTCATTTCCTCGCTTCCGACGCTTCCAAGGGCGTAACCGGCACCATCTCCGTCGTGGACGGCGGATTCAACAGCTTCACTATTTAGAAACATGTACCTAATGAAACAATCCTGGCGCTGGTACGGCCCCGGCGACCCGGTAACTCTCGACAACATACGCCAGGCCGGAGTAACCGACATAGTAAGCGCCCTGCACCATATCCCCAACGGCGAGGTATGGACCGTAGAGGAGATTGAAAAGCGCAAGGCCCAGTGCGCCGAAAAGGGCCTCGTTTGGAGCGTTGTCGAGAGCGTCCCCGTGCATGAGCACATCAAGACGCGCGAGGGCAGGTACATTGAGTACATAGAGAACTACAAGCAGACTATACGCAACCTCGCAGCCTGCGGCATCCATGTCATCACCTACAACTTCATGCCCGTGCTTGACTGGACCCGCACCAATCTCGCGTACGAAATGCCCGATGGCAGCCGGGCACTGCGCTTCGAGAGGGCCGCATTCCTGGCTTTCGA
>CAMZEI010000019.1 GCA_947305815.1 uncultured Bacteroidales bacterium
CGAGGTGGAAGGCGAAGAGCGCCAGATCGGCGGTCCTTCCGTCAACCCTTACAAACGCCGCCAGCCTTCGCAGCTGATTCCCACCGGAATCGCGGGCATCGACCTCAACAATACCCTGGTCTCTGGCCAGAAGATTCCTTTCTTCGCCGACCCGGACCAGCCTTACAACCAGGTGATGGCGGACGTGGCCCTGCGTGCCGACGTGGACAAGATCATCCTCGGCGGCATGGGCCTCACCAACGACGACTACCTCTTCTTCCGTCACGAATTCGAGGCGGCGGGAGCCCTGGACAAGATAGTCTGCTTCATCAACACCACCGAGGACGCCCCCGTGGAGCGCCTGCTGGTGCCCGATATGGCACTTGCCGCAGCTGAGTATTTCGCGGTGGACCGCAATGAGAAGGTGCTCGTGCTGCTTACGGACATGACCCTGTACGCAGATGCCCTGTCCATCGTATCCAACCGTATGGACCAGATCCCTTCGAAGGACTCCATGCCCGGCTCGCTGTATTCCGACCTTGCCAAGATCTACGAGAAGGCGGTGCAGCTCCCCGACGGCGGCTCGATTACCATCATAGCCGTGACTACGCTCAATGACGGCGACATCACCCACGCCATCCCGGACAACACGGGCTACATAACCGAGGGCCAGCTGTTCCTCAGGGCCGATTCCGACTCCGGCAAGGTAATCGTGGACCCGTTCCGTTCGCTCAGCCGACTCAAGCAGCTCGTGCAGGGCAAGAAGACCCGCGAGGACCACTCCCAGGTGATGAACGCCAGCGTGCGCCTGTACGCCGACGCGCAGAACGCCAAGACCAAGCTCGAGAACGGTTTCGACCTGTCGAACTATGACCTGCGCTGCCTGGACTACGCCCGCGACTACGCCACCGAGATACTCAGCATCGACGTCAACATCACCATTGACGAGATGCTCGACACCGCCTGGCGACTATTCGCCAAATATTTCAGCCCCGCTGAAACCGGTATCAAACAGGTACTGATAGATAAATATTGGCCGGCCTAATGGCAATTAAGTTCCAATACAACAAGACGTCCCTGACGAACCTCGGCAAACAGCTGAAGGTCCGCCAGAACGCCCTCCCCACCCTCAAGAACAAGGAATCCGCCCTGCGCGTAAGCGTCATCGCCGCCAAGGCTGAAGCCCAGAGGTGCAGCGGAGAGCTGGAAGCGACCATGCGCAGCTACGACTACATGGCTGCCCTCTGGAACGAATTCGACCCCGGCCTCATAAGGATAACTGACATAGACCTGGAGACCGTCAAGGTCGCAGGTGTCAAGACCCCGAGTATCAAGGAGATACACTACGAGCTCCAGCCCTTCAACGCCTTCCTCAAGCCGGCATGGTACGCCGACGGCGTAGCGGTGCTCAAGCAGCTCACGGAGCTCGGCCTGCGTCTCGAAGTACTCGAGGAGAAGCGCCGCATACTGGAGTTCAACCGCAAGAAAACCACCCAAAAGGTCAATCTCTACGAGAAGGTCCAGATACCCGGCTATCAGGAGGCCATTCGCAAGATAAAGCGCTACATGGAGGACGAAGAGAATCTCTCCAAGGCCTCGTCAAAGATAGTTAAGAACCGCCATGCGGCCGAAGAAGAGGAGGAATCTGCCCTATGATAGAGAAGATGACACGATACTCCTTCATCCTGCTGAAGGGTGAGCGCGAGGAGTTCCTGCTTCGGCTTCAGGAGCTTGGAGTGGTGGATATAGTCCGCTCCGAGAGGCCCATAGACGAGACCTCATCCAGGATGATGATACGCGTGCTCGAGGCAAAGGAGAACATCGCGATGCTCGAAAAGGGCGAGGACGACCACCTGCGGCAGCTACGCGATGAACGTAAGGCCCTGCAGCAGCTCCGCAACAGTCTTGCTCCCTGGGGCGAATACGATCGCAGCAGACTCGCCGGCCTCGGCGTCCCCGTACATTTCCATACAGTAGCTCAGAATTCCTTCAACCCTGCCTGGGCTGAAGAATGTGCCCTGGAGATTGTAGCTGAGCAGGACGGCAAATGCTGGTTCGTGGTGCTCGGCGAGGATCCAATCAAGGCCGGATTGGTCCAGGCACCGGAGCTCACAGCATCCGAAGCCGCCGCGCTGCTCGAAGATAAAGAAGCCGAAATCGCTGAATATGAGGCCATCCTTGAAGCCCGCAAGTCTGAGATTCCCCGCTGGCAGGCCGTCATCAGCGACTCCATGGGAGAGCTCGGCCGCTACCTCGCCGGAGCCACCGCAGCCGAGGCGGCCGAAGGGAGCCTATGCGTATTCGAAGGATACGCACCCGCGACCGAGGCCGGCAGGCTCGCCCGCGCCTTCGATGCCATGCCGATATATTGGGAGGCGCGAGATGCGCAGGCTTCCGACAATCCTCCTGTAAAGCTCAAGAGCAACCGCTTTGTCAGCCTCTTCGAGAGCATCACCCGCATGTACGGACTGCCGGTCTATGATGAGTTCGACCCGACTCCCCTGCTCTCAATATTCTTCCTGCTGTTCTTCGCCATGTGTATGGGCGACGCAGGTTACGGCCTGGTGCTGATAGCGGCCGGCTGGGCGATAGCGAAGGGCAAGCTCAAGATAGCAATGTTCGACGGCCTCGGGCCCATTATATCGGTTCTGGGCGTAGGGACTTTCTTTGTCGGCATTGTACTTGGAACCTTCTTCGGTATAGACATCTATGCAGCATCCTGGGTACCCGAATGGCTCAAGGGCTGCATGATAAAGGGCAAGATAGCCGGATATGACGCCCAGATGGTCCTGGCGCTCGGCGTCGGCGTAGTGCACATCTGCCTCGCACTCATATTCAAGGCCATTTATGCCGTACGGCGCGAGGGTTTCCTTGCCTCCCTCTCTACCCTTGGCTGGACCCTGCTTATAGTAGGCGGCGTAGTCATCGGAGCCGTCGCCCTGCTCGCCAGCCTGCCTTCAACTGTAATCAAGTGGCTGGTAATAGGGCTCGGTGCCCTTTCTGCACTTGGAATATTCATATTCAACAAGCCCGGACGCAATCCCCTCGCCAATGTCGGCGCCGGCCTCTGGGACACTTACCAGATGGTCACCGGCCTGCTCGGCGATGTACTTAGCTACATCCGTCTCTACGCCCTCGGACTCGCGGGCGGCCTGCTCGGAGCAGCGTTCAACAACCTGGCAATGATGGTCGCAGGCGACAACCCCACCTGGCAGTGGCCGTTCGTCCTGGCCATACTCCTCATAGGCCATGTGCTCAACCTGCTGATGTCCTGCCTCGGAGCCTTCGTGCATCCCCTGCGACTCAACTTCGTGGAGTTCTTCAAGAACAGCGGCTACGAAGGTAAGGGCCTTAAATACAACCCGTTAAAGCAATAACAATAAAAACACAATACTATGCTCAACGAAATTTTAGGTTATCTCGGACTGGGCCTCATGCTGGCCCTCGCCGGAGTCGGTTCTTCGATCGGTACCACCATTGCCGGCAACGCCGCAGAAGGCGCTCTCAAGAAGAACCCTGAGAAGTCTTCCAGCTACATGATTCTCTCGGCTCTGCCCGCAACGCAGGGTCTGTACGGCTTCGTTGCGTTCCTGATGTGGATGGGACGTGATTTCGCCACTGAGGGCACTCTGGTCTTCGGTATCGGCATCAGCGTAGGCCTCGTCTGCCTCCTGTCCGCAATCCGTCAGGGCCAGGTCTGCGCCAACGGTATCATCGGCATCAGCCAGGGCCACGACGTCCAGACCAACACCATGATCTACGCCGCCCTCCCCGAGTTCTACGCCATCCTCGCCCTCGTCGGCGCCCTGATCGTTTAACGATAGATATAGAGGATCTGGCCGGCGCGGATGCGGTCGCTCTTGAGGTGGTTCCAGCGCTTGAGCTGGGCGACCGTGCAGTGGTGGCGGCGAGCGATGCTGCCAAGCACGTCGCCGTTGCGGACGCGATAGGCGATGCGTGTCTCTGAGCCGCTGGCCTTGATATTTTTGAGGACCTGCTCGCTGAGCAGAGTCGAGCTGTTGTGGGCAGCGATGCTGTCTATCGGAGTGTCGATGAAAGCGTTGGTGTAGGTGTAAGGGATGCGCAGGGTGCAGACCCCCTCGTTGCCGGGGATAATGTCGTGCGTGTACTGCGGATTGAGACTCTTGAGATCCTCCGCCGGGATACCCACTACCTCTGTAATCTGCTTGAAATGAATGTTCTGCCTAAGCTCGAAGGTATCCACCTGCGCAGGCAGAGGGCAGGGCTCAGGGACTATCCCGTACTCCTTGTAATAGGTCATGGCGTACATCGCGCCGACAAACGCCGGCACATAGCCGCGGGTCTCGCGAGGGAGGAAAGGATACACTGACCAGAAATCCGTGCTGCCGCTGCGGCGTATGGCCTTCTTGACATTGCCGGTACCACAGTTGTAGGAGCTTATCGCCAGCGGCCAGTCACCGAATATGGTATAGGCATCACGCAGATACCTGGCTGCCGCATCAGTAGCCTTCTCCACATCCAGCCTCTCATCCACGAACGAATTGATTTTCAACCCGTAGAGCTTGCCGGTTGAGTACATGAACTGCCACATTCCCTTGGCCCCGGCACGCGAGACTGCAGTAGGATTGAGCATGGACTCCACGACCGCCATGTACTTGAGCTCCAGCGGCAGGCCGTAGCGGTCAAGTGCCTCCTCGAATATAGGCATGTAGTACTGAGCCACTCCGAGCAGGTGCGACATCCTCGCGGGCATCTTCTCGGCGTAGAGCACCATGTTGTTCTTGACCGTCGAGTTGAACGGCAGGGTGATGTAGGAGTTCATCTTCTTGAGGCGCGCTATCAGCACCTCATCGCTCACATTGGAGGTAAACGCCACCGAGTCAAGATTATACTCGCTCCCGTCCACATATTCGACGGGCCGGCGGCCTTCGTACCAGACGGCAAGCAGGCTGTCGGTTATCTCGGGAGTATATTCAATCTGCGGCACGGAATCCGCAAGGGTCGCCGGCTCCTCTTCGACCGGCACGGCTGTCACGCTGTACAGCGAATCAATCACCGCCTGCAGCGAATCTATACGGGCAAGCAGCTGAGCGTTATCCTGTGCGGCCTTGCGACCGGGGAAAAGTACCTGTGCTGAAGCGGCAGTCTGCAAGCAGAGCAGCATGGCCGCGACTGTAACGAATCTTCTCATCTCAAAAAGTGAGGCCGAAACTCACGCCGACACCTGGCCTGGGGGAAGCACCGAGCGCATACACGGGCTCGGGTGCCAGCAGGGTTGGGCTGACCGACACGAACATATCATCATTCACCTCGAAATCATGCATATACGCGAATACATTGGCATCAATTACCTGGAGAAGGTACCCCAGACCTATCACCAATATTGAGTAGTCTCGCATACGCCTGTAATAATTGCGGTAGTAAAGGGCCGTCTCCGCAGAAATTGCACCTTCGTACGCCACCTCCGGATCCGTCGCCTCGTTGTATATGCGGCGGAAACGCTCGTAGTTCTTGACGTTGAGCTTGTAGAAGTGGAATCCGCCTATCATTATGCCGTAATAGACCGGAATCTTCCAATACTCTCCGTTGTATGCCTGCCCAAGTCCCGGCAGCAGCAGCGAATAGATCGTAGCCTTACCCGCCTGGAACGGCACATCCTTGTTGAAATTGTACATTCCGTCCATGTGGGTAGCCCAATACCCAAGGCCCGCGCCTATGAAACAGGCCGTACTGAGGGTCTGATAGGTAGGATTCTCGGTAGTCAGCAGCGATTTCTGATACTGGTCCCGGAAATAGAATCCCGCTCCCACGGAAGCCGCAAGCCCGCCGTAGATAAGCGGCAGCTTCCAGTACTGGCGGTTATATATCTGCTCGCCGCCGATAAATATCGTAGAGCCGGCGAACACTACGCCAATCTTGACATCCTCCTTGTGGGCGATTCCGCGGAAATAGTTCTTGAACGAGAACATCACATCCACGGAGTCGGGATCGTTCTTATCATCGTTGTAGCTCTGCGAGAAGGCCTCTGACTTGAACTGCGCCGAAGCCGTAAAGCCCGCCCCACAGAGGAGCAGGACAGTAACCAGCAGATATTTCGCAAGACCCCTCATCAGAGGCCGGCACCGCTGAGTTTGGAGAGCAGGGCAGCTGCCTCTTCGTCCGAAGCGAAACGCAGGGTGACGGTGCCCTTGCCGTCGGGATGGCGGCGCACCTCGGCTCCTGCGGGGCAGAGTGCGGCGAACTTCGCCTTGAGGGTCTCGTAGTCCTCGGTGAGGCTGAATTCCTTCCTGCCGGCCTTGAGGGGCTGTCCGGACATGTGGATTATGTCACGGACCTTGTCCTCAAGCTGACGCACGGACAGGGCGCCGCGTATAGTGAGGTCGCAGAGCTGCTGCTGCACTGCGGGATCGTCCATGCCGAGTATCACCTTGGCGTGTCCCACGGTGATAAGGCCCTCCTTGAGGTCGTGCTGGACCTTAGCGGGGAGCTTAAGCAGGCGCAGGGTGTTGGTCACGGAAGTGCGCTTCTTGCCTACGCGATCGGCCATTGCTTCCTGCGTGAGGCCGCACTCGTCAATGAGACGCTCATAGCTCATGGCAAGCTCAATGGGATCGAGCTCCTCGCGCTGGATGTTCTCCACGATTGCCATCTCCAGCATGCCGCGGTCATTGGTGTCGCGCACATATGCCGGAATCATGGTCATGCCGGCCATCTTGCAGGCGCGGAAACGCCTCTCACCACTGATTATCTGGTAGCGGCTCGCGGAGACGCGGCGCACCGTGATGGGCTGGATAAGACCGAGGTTGCGAATTGATGTCGCCAGCTCTTCGAGAGCCTCCTCATCGAAGCTGAGTCGGGGCTGGAAGGGGTTGGGGACCACCATCTCCACGGGCACGCGGAACACGTCCGAAACATCCCTGTACGGGGTGGTGCCTATGATTTCCTTATTGACGTAGCCTATTGGTTTGCGGAGCTGGTCTGCATCCGGCATATCTCCAAGCAGGGCACTCAGGCCCTTGCCGAGTCGGTTCTGATCTTTTGCCATGTCAGTTCATTTTTGCGGCGGGGGCAGTCTCGCCATGGTGCTCGAGCAACTCGCGGGCCAGGTTGAGATAGTTGGTGGAGCCGTTGCTCATCACGTCGTAGAGGACTATGGGCTTGCCGTGAGAGGGAGCCTCGGACAGGCGTATATTGCGCTGGATAATGGTGCGGAACACCATCTCCTTGAAGTGCTCGCGGAGCTCTCCCACGACCTGGGTATGCACCCTGGTGCGGCCGTCGAACATGGTCACCACGAAGCCCTCTACCTTGAGGGCGGGATTGACTCCGTTCTGCACGAGCCTGATAGTCTGCAGCAGCTTGCCAAGGCCCTCGAGCGCGAAGAACTCCGGCTGCACGGGGATAATCACCGTGTCGGCGGCGCCGAGGCAGTTCACCGTCACTATGCCCAGCGAAGGGGCGCAGTCGATGATGATGAAGTCATAGTTTGCCCTGATACTCTCGATGGCGTTGCGCAGCACCAGCTCGCGTCCGGCGGCGTTGACCATCTCGAACTCGGCCCCCACGAGGTTGATGTGGGAGGGAATCATGTGGAGATTGGATATCTCCGTCTGCACGAGGGCGTCCTCGGCGCGGATGCTGCCTATCATCACCTCGTAGAGCGTACGCTTCTCGTCGCTTCCGGGGTTGAAATTGAGGCCGCTGGTCGTATTGGCCTGAGGGTCCGCGTCAATCACGAGGACCTTCTTCTCAAGTACTGCGAGGGAGGCGGCAAGGTTGATTGCCGTAGTGGTCTTGCCCACACCGCCCTTCTGGTTGGCTATTGCTATGACTATACCCATTGACAGATGCTATTAGGGAAATGCAAAAGTATAAAAAAAACCTTACATTTGCACTATGAACGCAAGCGACACCGAATGGTTCATTATCGTCAACCCCAATGCCGGATCGGGCAAGACCATGTCTCTGTGGCCCCCGGCGCAGAAGAGGCTTGACGAGCATAAAATCCACTACAGGGCAGTCCTCACGAGCCATCGGCTCCACGCCACCGCCCTCTCCCGCGAAGCCGCATCCAAAGGCTTCCGCCGCATCCTTGGAGTAGGCGGCGACGGTACGGTGCATGAGATTTTCTCGGGCATCCTCTCGTGGTGCGAGCAGACCGGCACCGACCCTGCGGAATTCACCATCGGCATACTCCCCATCGGCTCCGGCAACGACTGGATCAAGTCCACCGGCATACCCGGCGACACCGTCAAGGCTGTGGAGCAGCTTGCAGCCGGCGCCTTCCGTACTCAGGATGTCATCAGAGTCGAGAGCCCTGAAGGCATACGCTACATGGCCAATGTAGGCGGCACCGGCTTCGACTCGCATGTGTGCCGCAGCGTCAACTCTCAGAAAGACAGCGGCAAACGCAGTTCGCGCATATACATCAACGCCCTCCTTTCGACCATCGCCCACCTCGGAGCAATCAGCGTGGCGGTGCGTGCTGACGGAGCCGAAGTGTTCAGCGGCAAGTGCCTGTCCATCGCTCTCGGCGAAGGCCGTTACAGCGGAGGCGGCATGCTCCAGACCTCAGCCGCGGACCTGGACGACGGCCTGCTCGATGCCGTAATCATCCCCAGGATGGGAATTGGCAAAATCGTAAGGGAGCTTCCGCGCCTGTTCGGGGGCGGCCTGCACGAGTCAAAGGCGGTCAAATATCTGCAGTGCCGGGAGCTCGAAATCGTGCCCCTTGACTCAGCCTCCGAGGACATCTATGAGCTGGACGGCGAAATCGAAGGCCGACTCCCCCTCAAGGCCAGAGTGACGGGCTTGAAAGTCAATATTCCAGGGGTACTGTAGCCGGATAAATTTGCTTTCCCGCTTTTTTATCCGTAAATTGCGCGACTTTTTAACACTAAAGCTAATGAGAAGTAAGTTCCTCATGACCCTTGCAGCGGTGGCAATTCTGCTGCCGGTGGCTCACCAGCAAACTTCCGCACAGCCTCAGAAGCTCACAATTTCGGGTACCGTCATTGACGACCTGGGTGAGCCCATGATCGGCGCCGGAGTCCTGGTCAAAAACACGGTCAACGGTGTGATTACAGACTGGGAAGGTCACTACACGATTACGGTCGACGCGGCCGGCGGCGGTGGCATCCTGGTCTTTTCAAACCTTGGCTATGATGACATGGAAGTTCCGGTCAACTACCGGACTGAAATCAATGTCCAGATGCAACTCCAGTCCACTGCCCTCGAAGAGGTCGTGGTGGTCGGTTACGGCACGCAGAAGCGTGAATCCGTCGTGGGTGCAATTTCATCTCTGGACGCATCCAACCTCAAGGTCCCTTCAGCACAGCTGTCAACCGGCCTCGCCGGTCAGCTGGCCGGTGTGGTCTCGATGAACCGCTCGGGTGAGCCCGGTAAGAATTCCTCCGCGGACTTCTACATCCGAGGCGTATCCTCGTTCCAGGGCACCGTCACTCCCCTCGTGCTGGTGGACGGTATCGAGCGAGACATCGACCTTGTGGACACCGACGACATCGCCTCCTTCTCCATCCTCAAGGATGCATCCGCATCTGCAGTGTATGGTGTACGAGGCGCTAACGGCGTTATCATCATCACCACCAAGAAAGGTGAGGAAGGCCGTCCGAAGGTGAATTTCCGTTCTGAGACCGGTCTCACCCAGCCTACCATGCTGCCTAAGTTCGTCAACTCCGAGACCTATGTCAAGATGGCCAACGAAGCCTACTACGGCGCATACGGCAACTACCCCTACGACGAGGAGACCGTAAGGCACTACGAGCTGGGCGACGATCCCGACCTCTACCCTGACGTAGACTGGATGAAGGCCATGTACAAGGACTTCGCTTCCAACCAGCGTTTCAACGTCAGCGTCAACGGCGGTACCGAAGTCGTGAAATACTTCATCTCCGGAAGCTACTTCACTGAGTCCTCGATTTTCCGCGAGTCGGATCAGTACGACTACAAGTCCTCGATACGTTACGACAAGTTTAATTTCCGCGCCAATGTAGACATCAACCTCACCCCTTCGACGGTGCTGAGCGTCAACATGGCCAACATATACGAGATACGCTTCGCTCCCGGCTCCGATACTTCGCAGATCTGGTTCCGCGCATTCCGTACCTCGCCTAACGCCTTCCCCGTGGTCTATTCCGACGGCACCCTGTCGGCTCCTTCGGTGGCGGGCGAATACAACCCCTATAACCTCCTGGTCCACTCCGGCTACCGTGAGCAGTTCTGGAACAGCGCCCAGTCCCTCATCGGACTGAAGCAGGACTTCGGCGAGCTCTGGGAGCCTCTGGAAGGCCTCACCGGAAGCGTCAAGTTTTCATGGGACGCCACCGGCTCGCAGTCGCAGGTCCGTTCCAAGACCGCGCGCCAGTTCCACGCCACCGGACGTGACGACGAGGGCAAGCTCATCTTCGGCAACCCTATCTACGAAGGCAGCGAGACCCTCAGTTGGTCCAACTCCGCGAGCAGCTACCTCGTGACCTACATGGAGGGCTCGCTCAACTACAGCCGGCTCTTCGACCAGCACAGGGTAGGCGCCCTGTTCCTCTACAACCACAAGGTGCGCCGCAACACCTACGGCTGGTCCTCCACCAACTCCATCCCCTACAAGAATCAGGGTATCGCAGGCCGCGTCACCTACGCGTACAAGGACCGCTACTTCGCTGAGTTCAACATGGGTTACAACGGCTCCGAGAACTTCGCTCCCGGTCACCGCTTCGGCTTCTTCCCTGCAATCTCCGCAGGTTACCTGATATCCGAGGAGGATTTCTGGGCACCTCTGAAGAACACCATCAACGTGATGAAGTTCAAGGGCTCCTACGGTAAGGTCGGTAACGACCAGATCAGCGGCACCCGCTGGCTGTATCTGTCCACCATCATAGGCGGCAACAGCTTCGTGCTCGGTGAAGAGGGTAAGGACGGCGGCTCCGGTATCGTCACCGGCCGTCCCGAGAACCTCGATTTCTCCTGGGAAGAAGAGACCAAGCTCAACCTCGGTGTCGAGTTCGAGCTCTTCAGGTCCCTGCGCGTCCAGGCCGACTTCTTCCGCTCACACCGCAGCGGCATCCTCGTCCAGAGGCAGGGACTTCCCTACTACGCCGGTCTGCAGAACAGCGGCAAGCTCCCTTACGTCAACGTTGGTGAGACTCTCAACCAGGGTATTGACATGTCCGCCGAATGGCACAAGACCGTCGGCGAATGGAACTTCACCGCCAGAGGCAACTTCACCTACAACCGCAACAAGGTGCTCAACCTCGACAAACCCGACGAGGAGTACAAGTACCAGAACCCTATCGGCAAGCCATACGGCAAGGGCGGAAGCCAGCCTTGGGGACTCCTCGCGATCGGCCTCTTCGAGAGCCAGGAGGAGATTGACAACTCTCCCGTACAGACCTTCGGCGAGTACCGCGTGGGTGATATCAAGTACCAGGATATCAACGGTGACGGCATGATCGACACCAAGGACCGCATCTACCTGGGCTACACCACCCTGCCTGAGATTACCTACGGTTTCGGCGCCACCGCAGCCTACAAGGGCTTCGACGTCAACGTATTCTTCCAGGGCGTGGGCAACGTCAGCTTCTTCATCAGCGGTAACTCCATGTCCGGCGTCTTCGCTGCGACCAACACCCTCGAGATGTCCGCACTGCAGCAGGATCGTTACGACCACGGCTGGACCCTCGCCAAGTACGAACAGGGCATAGACCAGTCAGACGCTCTCTATCCCCGACTCAGCTGGAGCGGCACTGCAGGTTATCACAACAACACCCAGACCTCCACGCTGTGGCAGAGGGACGGATCGTTCCTTCGTCTCAAGAACGCGGAAATCGGCTACACCCTGCCCAAGAAGCTCATCAACCGCACCGGCTTCATGCAGAGCCTGCGCGTCTACATCTCCGCGACCAATCTCCTCACCTTCAGCAAGTTCAAGCTCTGGGACGTGGAGACTGCAAGCTCCGACGGTTCCACCTATCCCAACAACCGCGTGATCTCACTCGGCCTGAACGCTAATTTCTAATGGAGGGAAACGTTATGAAAAGACTCAATATACTTCTTATAGCTCTCATCGCCATGGTCGCGGCATCCTGCGACTCCTTCCTGAACCGTCAGGAGGACGAACAGATGACCTTCGAGAAGATATGGCAGCAGAGGTCCTACACCCAGCAGGCCTTCAACAACTGCATGGGTTATCTCCCCGCCGACGCCAACATCCTCACCAACAACGGATACACCTATCTCGCAGCGACGGATGAGGCGACCGTATTCAATGAGACTGCCGGATTCAACGTGATAATCCGCGGTTCGCTCGGTACCAACACCCTGCCTCACGGCTCTTTCGCGTCCTGGTACGAAGGCATACGCGACTGCACGGTCTTCCTGCAGAACGTCTATACCTGCTCGGATCCCAACGCCACCAAGACCGACCTCGACCGCTGGTACTGGGGCGTCCGCTTCACACGCGCGTACTTATATTATTTACTTATGAGGGAATGGGGTCCCATCTTCCTGCTCGGTGACGAGCTGATTGACTTCACCCTGCCCACCTCAGAATACGCACGCGAGCGTAACACCTGGGACGAGTGCATGGACTATGTGGTCTCCGAGATGACCATCTGCGCCGAGAACACTCCCGACACCTGGGATTCCAGCTACATGGGAATGCCTACCCGCGGAGCAGCCCTCGCAGTCATCGCAAGGCTCAAGCTCTACGCTGCCCGCGACCTGTTCAACGGCAACTCCATGTACAAGGGCGTACGCAACGAGGACGGCACGGCACTCTTCCCTACCGAGAAGGATCCCATGCGCTGGGTTGAAGCCGCTCAGGCCAACCTCGCAGTGATTCAGACCGGCACCTACAGCCTCTACAAGGACGAAGAGCACCCGGAGAACGCTTATCTCAACTACTCCGGCATTTTCAAGGAGGCCTGGAATTCTGAGCTGATATTCTGCAGTGGCGGATACCGCTCCAACAATACCTTCATGTCCAACACCTCCCCCATGTCCCTGCTGAAGGGCGGTTACAACGGAGGCGGCCAGTTCGCTCCCACACAGCAGCAGGTAGATGCTTATGCAATGGCAACAGGACGCTATCCCATAACGGGTTACGAGTCAGACGGCACCCCCAAGGTGGACGTCGCCTCCGGCTATCCTGCACCTTCGAGCGAGTTCAAGGTAACTTCTGTGACCAACCCTTATCTGGTGGCACTGGGAGAGAGTACCACGAACGCCAACTCGAGTTCCCCTCTCATGTACAAGGACCGCGAGCCACGTTTCTACGTCAACGTGTACTGGCCGGGCAGCTACTTCAAATGCGCCAGGGAAGGCGACGCAGCAACCTTTGCAATTGGCGGTAGCGGACGCGGCACAGTGTACCCGCGCTCGGGCTACATGGTCAACAAGTATTATGACCACAGCCGCAACTACTACCAGAACGGCTCATCCAACAGCATCACCTTCCCCACCTTCCGTCTCGCCGAGATCTATCTCAACTACATCGAGGCAGTGCTGGAGTGCGAGAAGGCAGGTGTCAGCGGACAGGGCGTCGACCACGAGTATGCGATGCAGCTCTGGGCCGAACTCCGTGAGCGCTCGGGCATGAAGCCCATCACCAGCGCTTATCCTGAGGCCAATACCCCTGCAGCACTCATCGACCTGGTACGCCGCGAAAGGCGCGTCGAGCTCGCCCATGAGGGACACCGCTACTTCGACACCCGTACCTGGATGATAGCCGAGCAGACCGACAAGGGCCCCATGTACGGACTCAATGTCGTCAACGTCAAGGCCGGCTCCTCCAGCTCTGTCCCTGCAGACGGCTGGGCACGTTACGCCTACGAGGAGCGCACCTTCAAGAACAACTATTATCTGCTGCCCTTCCCTCAGTGGGAGGTCAACCGCAACTCCAAGCTGCAGCAGAATTTTGGCTGGTAACCTTAGACGCGTACAGTTATGATGAAACTACAATCAATATTCAAGTTCCTCCTCGTCGCAGGTATCGCTTTCACCGCTGTCGCGTGTGAGTCCTACCGCAACGAGCACATGGAGGAATACCAGACAATGTCATACTTCCGCAACGGAGGCGAACAGTCAATCGCTCTCTACCGCACGGGAGAGGACGGGTTCTACACACTGTCAATTTGCAAGGGCGGACGCGACCTCGAGGGCACTATCACCCTGGAGCTCATCCCTCTGGACGAAGACCGCATGGCCCTGTACAACGCTGCCAACTACACCACCTACACCGCCATCCCCCAGTATCTCTTCGAGTTCTACGAGGATGACGAGACCACCGTCATCAAGGACAATCCCCTCGTACTGAGCTTTGCTCCAAATGAGGCCTACAAGACGGTCAAGGTGCGTATGCAGACCAACTACATCAAGGCTCTCATGGACTCCTATCCTGACAGGGAATACGTCATGGGATTCCAGCTCTTCTCTGCCGAAGGCAAGATAAGCGACGACATCAATATCCTGATACTCAAGCCCGAGATATCAATCCCCTACCTGATGTTCTCCAATCCCGGTGTAGCAGCTTACACCTACGACAAGAACAGCAGCAAGGAGAATGTCTACAGCAACCGCGTGAAGTTCGAGATTGACCGCAACCGCTGGGACTTCGACTGCACGCTCGAGGTCAAGGACGCCGCCTGGCTGCGCAGCTACAACGCTGCCCACGGCACCGACTACGAGCTGCTCCCCAGGAGCAACTACAGCATGCCCTCCACTCTCCACTTCGAGAAGGGCGTGATGGAGAAGGAGTTCTCAGTCACCGTCAACCGTCAGGACATGCCGGCTCTGCACAACTACGTGATACCCATCGCAGTAGGCAGGGCGAGCAAGGATGAGTTCGTAGCCTGGGAGAGCGATGATGCCAACGAGTACATCTACATGCTCCAGGTCCTGATGACCCCCGACCAGAGGGAGATTCAAGAGAGCCAGCTCAGTGCCTTCTACGAGGGCAAGGAGGGCTTCTCCATCGCCAACCTGGTGGACGGAGACACCGGCACCTACTGGGCGTCTCCCGGCTCCGCACGCTACGGCGGCTGGGCAGGTGACGCAGAATGGGGATTTTACTTCGACATCAACCTCGAGTCGCAGATCTCCGCATTTGTGCTCGGCTATCATCCTTCGAACAACGCTGTACGCTGCCCTACCCGCATCAAGCTGGGCGTGAGCAACGACGGGGTCAACTGGACCCTCGTAGCCGACGTCGCAACCACCGACATGCGCAACCTCAGGACCTGGCATGACCTGCCGCTGGTAAAGCTGGACTACAAGTTCCGCTATATCCGCATGGGCCTGCTTGAGACCTACATCAATGACACGGTCCAGCCGCTCAACATCGACGCGGTTGACATGACCTGCGAAGTATCCGAACTCAGGCTCTATGCCGACGCTAACTAATGATTGAATATGAGAAAGTTATATAAATATCTCGCGACTGCGGTCCTGCTGGCGGTGACTCTGCTCTCCTGCCAGAAGGAGGAGAAGATGCCCGTAGGCACCTTCCGCATCACCGAGGAAGTCGGTACCATCAACTTCACCCAGGAGTCACAGTACCAGTTCATCCCCGTAGAGAGTAACATTCCCGCTTCGGAGTGGCGCTTCAGCTCGTCAGAGCCCTGGTGCGTTGCCGGCCCCAGCATCACGGGAGAGAAGGGAATCATGATTTCCGTCTATGCCAACGAGGAGCCTGACCAGCGTCCCGCAGAGGTCAGCGTGACCGCACGCGCGGCAAGCTACACCTTCAAGGTGGTCCAGCTCGGCTACGGCCCCGCCATCCTGGTAAGTGACGTGTTCGTCGCTGCAGGCGGCGGTGAGGCGGTAGTCAAGGTCACCTCCAACATCCCCTACACCCTCAGCGAGCCCCGTCTCGACGACGAGGATATCGAAGATGGTGAGGATCCCTGGCTCACCAAGAGCGCAACGACCAAGGCTCTCGCCGACACGGAATTCCGCTACATAGTGCAGCCCAACTATACAGCAGGCCGCCGCGTGGCAGTTATCAAAGTGCAGGCCGAGGACCGTTCGCTCTCCTCTGTAGATAAGGAGTGCGTGATCACCCAGAACATAGTAGAGGACACCGCATCCGAGGATGTCATCGGCGGTTCCGAACCCGTCTATCCCGTGTCCGTCGTCGCAGTCAGCGGTGACAACGCCAGGTACTACAGCTGGGATGCCGAGGTCAACTGGGAAGGCGCAGGCGGCCCCGAGCTCATGATCGACGGCTCCGAAGAGACCTACTACTGCTCTCCCCGAGGCCTTGACAAGGAAGGCGACCGCGGCACCGAATTCCCCTTCGAGTTCGTGTTCACCTTCGAGGACGTCCTGTCCATCGACTACATGAGGATTACCCCTTGGGACGGCAGCGGCAACCAGATCAAGTCCTGCAACCTCTACTGGATGCCGGAGGACAGCGACGAGTTCGTCATGATGAACAACCCCGAGGTACCTTACACCATCCCTCTGAGCTCCGAAGGATACTCCATCATGTTCGATGAGACCCTAGTGCGTCCCAAGGCCGTCAAGGTCGAGGTGCTCGAGGCCTACTGGAACCTCGTCAAGATCAAGGAGGTCGAGTTCTACAAGACCAACCGTCAGGATACCCACGACTGGATACTCAGGGTTTTCACCGACCTGTCCTGCTCCGAGCTCAAGCCCGGCGTGACCAAGAAGGAAATCAATGAGATGGCAGCCGTAGCTCCCTACATCGCCAAGAACGTCGCAATGCCTCTCTACCAGGGCACTTACAGCGATAGCGAGAAGGAGTTCCGTATCCATGCATACGAGCCGTACAGCAACCCTGCAACCTTCAAGAAGGCTTTCAACATCCGTCTCTATTCCGAGCTTGACAACCCTACCGGAATACTCGTGCAGAACGGCGGCACCATGATTGTCTGCGTGGACAAGATCCCTGCAGGACATTCGGTACGCATTGAGGCTCACGGCGACCAGTCCAACGGCTATGAGTTCAACTACGGCGGTGCCGCGTTCTCCCAGATGCTCAAGGCGGGCGTCAACGTGGTACCCGTGTCGATGAGCTCAGTCACCGAGGCCCTGCTGTTCGTCGTCCACACCGCCGAGAACCTAACCCCCGCATCCGAGAGTGTCAAGGTACACTTCCTGCCCGGCAGCGGCACCGTGGTCGGCTACTACAACTCCGCCATCCACGACGATGCCCGCTACAAGGAGATACTCTCCCGCTATACCTATAAGTATTTCATGCTCAAGGGCGAGAAGATGCTCATAGCGGCTCACGCCCAGCAGCTGCGCAGCGCAGCTCCCAACTCCTACTCCTCCGGACTTGCCCAACTGGACAAGATTGTGGGATGGGAGAAGGATCTCATGGGCCTTACCGACCGCACTGAGTTCAACAACCACATACTCTCCGTCACCACGACCGCCAGCGGCGTGCACATGGACGCTTCCGACCGCCGCATACGCTACCAGGCTTCGGCCCTCAAGAACTATGCTACCGCCGAGGATGTATGCGCAAGCCCCTGGGGTCTCGGTCACGAGATCGGACATGTCAACCAGCCCGCAATCTGCTGGGAATCCACCATCGAGAGCTCCAACAACCTCTTCTCCAACTATGTCATGCTGATGTGCGGCATACAGGAGTCCCGCGGACGTACCCTCAGCCTGCTCGCCGAGTCTTGCGGCCTTCCCTGGTACCAGCTCGGTGACACCGGACAGTATCAGAACGAGGACGCTGAACTGCATATGAGGATGAACTGGCAGCTGTGGAACTACTTCCACCGTTGCGGAATCGACACTCAGTTCTGGCCCAAGGTATTTGAGAACGCCCGTCAGAACCCTGCTCCCGGCATGTACTACTGGCAGTACGGCTACAAGAGCGAGGATCCCGGTCTTGCGCAGCTCATGTTCTACGAGCACTGCTGCGACGCCGCAGGCATGGATCTCACCGAGTTCTTCGAGACCTGGGGATTCTTCCGCCTCGTGGATGATACTTACGGACAGTACAACAGCGGTATGGCATATCAGGTAACCCAGGCAATGGTGGACGAGTTCAAGAGCCGCATAGCCGGCAAGGGCTATCCCAAGGCTCCCGCCATCCAGTACCTCGAGGACCGCAAGAGGCCCGGTGACAGTAGCTACAACAACGTAAGCCCCTCCGACCCAGGATACAGAAAGGATGTCAGGATGGGTTACTACACCACCTTCCAGAACAAGGTCACTATGACCAAGGTCCCGACCTACACCCTCAGCGGACGCACCGTCACGGTCTCCGACTACGACCAGGCCGTCGCAGTGGAAATCCGCGACAACAAGGGCGAGCTCCTGTACTTCTCCAACCTCGACCGCTTCGACATTCCCAACAAGACCGGAGCAGGCAAGGCTATCGACCTGGATTACATAAAGTTCCAGGCAGTGCAGTGGGACGGCGTACGCAAAGACATGACCAGGAAATAATACTTAAACTATAACAGCGAAATGAAAAAAATCTTACTCTGGCTGACAGTTGGGCTCGCCCTCTTCGCCACGACATCCTGCTACGACGACAGCGCCATCAATGACCGCCTCGACACGCAGGAGCAGCAGCTCAAAGACCTGACTTCCAAGGTCAACAACCTCATTGAGGCCATGCAGATCCTTGAAGACGCCCAGGCCCGCGGCTACTTCATCCTCAGTGTCGACGAGATTACCGAGGACGGAGACATACTCGGCTGGACAATACGTTTCAGCAACGGTCAGACCTTCACCATCTATAACGGCCATGACGGCATCGACGGCGACTCTCACGAGCTCAGCATCGGTGACAACGGCAACTGGTTCATCGACGGAGTCGATACCGGCAAGAGCGCAAAGCCCGCAGTAACCATAGGCGACAACGGCAACTGGTTCGTGGACGGCGTGGATACCGGCAAGCCTTCGACCGGCAAGGAGCCTGTCATCACCATCGGTGACAACGGCAACTGGTTCGTGGACGGCGTGGACACCGGCAAGCCCTCTCAGGCCGAAGGTGCAGTCACCGTATCCGTCGAGGAGACCGAGACTGCATGGATTATCACCATCGGAAGCAAGACCTTCGAGCTTCCCAAGGCAACGGGTGTATTCGCAATCAAGTTCGCCGAAGTCGAGTTCGGCGCAGTTGCAGGCCAGTCCATCACCGTCCCCTATACCCTCCAGGGCGTAGCTGAGGGCGACGAGGTCCTGGTTGAAGCTGTCGCAGGCGGCCTCTGGACCGCATCAGTCAATATGGATGCCAAGACTGTCACCGCAGTCGCTCCCACTCCCTACCAGGACGGCAAAGTAATAGTCTTCGCTGCCAACGGACGCGGCGGCGCTGACATGAAGGTGCTCTATTTCGCAGCTACCAGCGTGGTGGTTGACGACAGCTACCAGACTGAGCCCGCAAGCTACGAGGGCGGCACCGTGGATGTTACCGTGACCTCCAACGTGGACTTCACCGTCAAGATTGCCCAGGGCGCTACCTGGCTCACCTACACCGGTGTCAAGAGCAAGACCAGTGTCCTCGGATTCTCCATCGCAGCCAACAGCGGCGCAGCCCGCTCAGCCCGCGTAGACCTGATGGACAGCCGTAATGTATCCGTCCAGCACTTCGACATAGTGCAGGCAGGCAATCCCGAAGTCCCCGAGCCGGAGCCCACAAACGGCAACACCCTCAAGGCAGTCATCGCTGACGGGGAAGCTGCCGGATTCGCATGGGCAGGCACCGAGATTATCAACGTCCAGATTCTTAACAACGAGGGAGGCAACTACGACCGCTGGACCTTTGTCAACAACGGCAACACCGTATCTCCCATCGTATTCACCGGCACCGGCGACATGCAGTTCGGTCCCGATGAGACCTGGAGCCTGGCTAACTACATCTACTATCCTTTCAGGAACCCTTCGGCAGGCACCTTTGACCTCGGCAAGTTCCAGTCCGCAGGCGAGAATGCCGCCAACATCGAAGGCGTCATGAAGGCCAGCGTTGCGGCTCCCGGACAGGCAGTCCCGATGATCGGCGTGAGGGGTGAAGGCACCTCCTACACCTTCCACGTGGCTACCGGTTTCGTACAGGTAACCGTCACTGAGTGCACTGCTGACCTCACCGGTGTGCGCATCAGCGCCCCTGCCCAGCAGCTCAGCGGCACTTTCACCCTGTCCGATGACAACGGTATCAAGTACCTCGCTCTGGCAGAGTCTTCTGCAGCTACCAGCATGGAGCTCCGGTACACCGACGCTACCGCAGAGACCCAGGTCTATGCAATCCCCGTCCCTGTCGGAACCCTCGCCGCTGGATACTCGATTGAGCTCATGAAGGGCTCCACCGTCCTCAAGAGCGTGACCGACGGACCTGCTCTCACCATCACCCGAGGCGCCGTCACCGATGCCGGATCCATCTCGATGGAAGGAACTGTTGTTCCTCAGCCTGGTACGGTTTCTATTGTTACGACTAATGGCGCAAAGAATCCCCGTATCTACTGGGATATGACGGCGATGACCAGCGGCGGCATACGCCTGCACATCTCCACCAGCGCGACAAACGATCCCACCGCGTACAAGGAAGGCAACAAGTACTCAATGTCTCAGAATCCTACCAGTGGGTTTAACCTTGTTGGACTTCTTAACGAAGACAGCCAGTCTTACCTGACCGCCTCCGGCAAGTACTATCTGCATTACATCTTCGCCTCTGACATGGCCACCCCTGTCACGAGCCTTGATGACGCGATCGTACTCGGCTATGGCTCGCTCCCGTTCTACTTCCTTACTGATGCAGATGAGGCGGCTATTGTAGGAAAATATAGCCGCACTGTTGCTGAAGGCGATGTGTTCTCCGGTGCTGAGAATGCCCCTGAGACTTCTCAGTTCACATTCGCGGCATGCCCTGATGCTACCAAGGGTAACATCATTATGACCGGGTTCGACACATGGGCCGAGTTCACCACCCCCATCCCCGGTGAGTATAATCCGGCTACTAATGCAGCTTATGTAACCTTCTACAATGCCAACCTGCAGGTCGGCTTCGCAGAAGGCAAATATCTGTTCAACTATTCATGGCCGAATTCCAACGATCTCATCATCGTCTTCAACAACGATGAGAAGACTCAGCTCTACATGGGCGCAGGTAAGTTCGGCGTGGCGAACACCAATACCAATGTTTCCTCTAACAATTGGGAATACGTTTACAATGGTAATAATACTCGCATCTACACTCAGGTAGCCGAGTAATTTCAACTGCGGTTCGCCGCATAGTCTTTTCCGGCAGACCGGTCCCCTTTCGGACCGGTCTGTTTTTATAGCCGCCCTCTTTCGTTTCAAAACACTTATTTTCAAGAATTTACCATATGGTATGGCATTGTCGATTATTCTTCGTAACTTTGAGCGATTATAGAGTGCGGTAGAATGCGCCCTAGTAAAAAGATTATTATTTATTATTTATAACTATATGAAACTTAATTATTTAGCTCCCGTCGCAGAGACGGTCACGCTGACCCTTGGCACAAAGATGATTTGTGCCTCGGGCGAGAACCTGGTAACCCGCAGCTACGGCTCCAACACCGAAGCGGGTGAAGAAGTTGATGGTTTCTGGAATTAATGGAGGACAACATTATGAAGAAATCATTTGCACTTTTGGCACTCGTGCCCTTTGTCCTCTTCTCCTGCCAGAAAGAGGTCGCCCAGAACGACATTGACACCGTAGTCCCCACCCTCGACAACGGTATCCCTACCGTAATCACCTGTGACATCAACCAGGAAGCCACCAAGACCCAGTACGCTGGCAACCAGACCTTCGGCTGGACCAACGGCGATCAGGTTAAAATGGCAGTAGTACAATACTCTTCCCCCGGTGTTATTTCACAATGCGGTCATTATACATTCGAAGCCTCATGCGAAGACGGGAGTGTCTCAGCTAAATTTTACAATAAAGGTAATGACCTTGAAAATAATTATGACACAGGCGATACTTGGTCAAACTTAGGTTACCTCTTCTATCCCACCGGTAGGTTTAACAGTGAGTATTATGGAAGTTACCCTGTAATGAATCTTCCCGCGTCCTATGACTACAACTTCACAAATCCTCTTAATAACGGATTTGTCCCTATGATTGGACGCTTGGCAGGAAGTACTTATAAGTTCTCTACTGCAGTAGGATTCGTTAAAGTAACCCTCAATTCCATGTCGGCCGCTACCGCCAAGGTTGTTCTTGAGTCCGCCAATAATAGCATCGCAGGCAATTTTTCAGTCTCGCTTGTCCCCGAGAATGAAAATGTAGCACAGATTCTCAAGGGCTCCGCAACTGCAGGTACCAGCTCAATTACTCTCAAAGTAAGCTCTGTCGCCGCTGGCAGCAATCACGAATTCTTCTTCCCTCTGCCTGTAGGCTCTTATGCTGCTAATGATTTGACAATTAAGGTACTTGACTCATCCAATCATGTTCTAGCCTCAAAGACTGCAACCAAGGCATTGACTATCGTTAGGAATGAAATACTTGAGCTTCCTGAAATCACTACTCCCTACTATAGCGTTTCCGTGTCCGGAACGGCATCTGCACCTACCGGCTATTTCACTAAACAGAATGCTGTGATTTTCTTCACCGTTACTGATAGTGAGGAGACTCTTCCACGCAGCAGTTACATAGGTGGTGATAAGTTCTCGCAGAATGGGACTCACAGTCACACACTGCACAATAACAACACTGGTCTCAAGGACACCCCGAGTGGTCTCAAGTATATGCACTATGTAGTTGCTCCTTACTCATACAAGGACGGCACTTGCGCTCAAGTCTCCGAGGCAGATATAATCGAGCAGGACAAGATTCCTTTCTATTATCTTGCATCTGCTGACAGTACCAAGATTGTTCATAAGTTCTCGTTAGAGGATGCTCTTAACCCAGGAGCAGGACAAAATGGTTGGACAGAGAAGAATATTGATGCTGAAAATAATGGTGATTACCATCCTGAATCATCAAACTTAAACATGTTGCCTAGGACTTTCTCATTAGCTATGAGTAACGATATATCTAAAGGTAACATTATGCTTTCTGAACTTTTGGGACGCTCCTATGACACTTCTCTTACCACTATTGCTCAGAGTTCCAGTGGTGGCACACCGATTTACGGAGTTCTTAGTGGTAATCAACTAACGTTAAAGTCTGACTTGGAGAATCGTTTCTGGTATTCAACCTATAATTATTATATCGGTGGATACGCAAGTCAGAAAGATGCCGCTACATCAGGAGAGGAGGTTTCAGATTTATACGCAACAGTAAGCGAAGATGAGACGCATTATATCGTATCATTCAATGAAACAACTCCTTATATTCATTTGTTAGTAAAAATAAATTCAACGCCTCAAACTTTTGCTTGTCTGTATAAGATGGTTGGTAAAGCAGCAAAATAGTCGAGCAACATAATAGCATCGAATGACCCTGGCAGAAATGTCGGGGTCGTTTGTTTTTAAAGTCATATCCACCATCCTAAAAGAGCT
>CAMZEI010000020.1 GCA_947305815.1 uncultured Bacteroidales bacterium
TCGTAGCGGTAGCGGTGCTTGTGCGCGGCCACCACCACCTGGACGCCATGCTGCTTGCGGAATTCAGGGATTACAACGGCAACGGTCTGAGCGCCTATGCGCAGGACCTGCCCTTCGACACTCTGCCCGAACTCTCCAACGGAGTGGCCTCGAATTCCCCCGTTGGCGGCTGGAGCGGAGCTTCCCGTTCGCTCGGATTCGTATTCAGGACCCGTTACGACTATGACGAGAAGTATCTTGCCGAGATTACCGGCCGCTACGACGGCTCTTATAAGTTTGCAGGCATGACCAAAACCCGCTGGGGCTTCTTCCCTTCGGCTTCCATAGGCTGGAGGATTTCCAAAGAGGAGTTCATGGAGGATGCCACCTGGCTGGACGACCTCAAGATAAGGGCGAGCGTGGGTCTGCTGGGCAACGACAGCGTGAGCGAATATGCGTTCCTGAGCACCTACGCCAAGCAGGCAAATATCGCCTACGGGCAGAAGGGAGGCTCGACCATAATCTCTCCCGCCTATTACACCGACGGCATAGCCAACACCGACCTCTCCTGGGAGAAGACCCAGAGCTGGAACGCCGGTGTGGACTTCTCCCTCTGGGACGGTCTGCTCGGCATGGAGGTGGATGCCTTCTACAACTACACTTACGACATGCTGACCTATCAGTCCACCGGATTCCCTTCGTCCATGGGAGGCTATTATCCTACATGGGTCAACAGCAACGCTATCGATGCCAGGGGTATAGATATACTCGTCAGGCACCGCAACCACTTCGAGCTCGGCGGCTCTCCCTTCTACTATGAGGTCACCGGAAGCCTTACGCGCTCCAAGACCCGCTGGCTCAAGTACAACGACGATCCCAATATAGTCGAATGGCGCAAGATTACCGGCACCACCGTGGGCAGCATACTCTGCTGGCAGGCTGACGGCCTGTTCAAGACCGAAGAGGAGATTGACGAGGCTTCCTGGTACGGTACGCGTCCCAATCTGGGCGACATCCGCTATGTGGATCTCAACGGAGACGGCAAGATTGACGAGGATGACAAGGGCTACTTCGGCCGCTCGAACCGTCCTGAGCTCACGTTCGGACTCAATCTCAACCTCTCCTGGAAGGGCTTTGACTTCAACGCGCAGTTCACCGGAGGCGCTCTCTTCGACGTGTCCCTCACCGGTACCTACTACAACTACAACGACGACAACACCATCTGGACTCAGACCTTCAAGGAGGGAGGCAACTCGCCTCTGTTCCTCGTGGAGAACGCCTACAGCGCCCTGAACCCTGACGGTACCTTCCCCAGGCTCACCCTCGCCAAGACCAATCACGGCGGTGACAACGGCCTGAGTTCGACTTTCTGGATCAGGGACGGCAAATATGTCCGCCTCAAGACGGCCCAGCTCGGATATACGATACCTCGCAAGATCACGTCACGTGTGGGCGTCCAGGCTCTCCGCGTATTTGTCGAAGGCCAGAACATATTTACCATAGACGGCCTGCCCGAGGGGATTGACCCCGAGTCGCCCGGTGTCAACAACGGATATTACCCCCAGCAGCGTCTGATGATGGGTGGTGTGACAATAACATTCTGACGAAGGAGGACCAGCGATATGAAAAAGATTCTTGCAATTATCCTTTCAGCGACAGCCCTGCTCGCAGTGTCCGGATGCAACGGCCTCCTGGATATGACCCCCACGGACCGCGTGTCGGCCAGGACTATGTGGGAGACTACCCGCAATGCCGAGTATTCCATCAACCACCTGTACTCGTACATCTGGTCCTACAATGCCTATCCCACAAGCCTGGGACTCACCGAGTCCCTCACGGACGAGCTGAAGTACACCTCGTACAATTTCAACTCGATGGCATACATACCGTCGTACATTTCCTACGGCGAATCCACCATTACCGCACAGACTATCGATGTCTATCTGGGTCAGTGGGGCTCGCTCTACACCGCAATACGCGAGACTAACGAGGCCCTGAGCTACCTCTCGTCCTACGGGAAGATGTCCGATGAGGACAAGGCCAGGCTCGGAGCGGAGATAAAGTTCCTGCGCGCATACTTCTACTTCGAGCTCGTGAAGCGCTACGGAGATGTCATCATATATAAAGAGGACCTCACTGCGATAGTCAAGGATAAGGCTCTCTCGCCTGAGGCTGAAGCCTGGGATCTCGTGCAGCAGGACCTTGAATATGCGGCACTCAAGCTGCCTGTACAGGCGGAAGCGAAGGGTCGTATAGACAAGGGTATGGCCTACGCCCTTACAACCAGGGCAATGCTCTATGCCCAGAGGTATGAGGCCGTGATAGCTGCAGCTGACAAGGTTGCGGAGCTCGGCTACTCGCTCGAGCCTGCGTATGCCGACGCCTGCGCCAAGTCGCTCGCCGCCGGCAACCGCGAAGCCATACTCCAGTACACCTTCGACCGCGGCAAGGGCATAACCCACGAATTCAATTTCTACTACACGCCCGGAGGCGATTATGCAGTAGTCGATATGAAGGGCGGAGCTTACGGTGTCCCCACCCAGGAGATGGTCGAGAGCTATGAGCTCGCTACCGGAGGTTTCCCCGACTGGAGCCGCTGGCACACCACTTCCGGAACCACCAACAACCCTCCCTACGAGCAGCTTGAGCCGCGTTTCCAGGCCACGATACTCTACAACGGCGCTTCCTGGAAGGGCCGCACCATCGAGCCTTTCGTCGGCGGGACGGACGGCTGGACAGCATGGAAGACCGACAAGGAGCCCAAGGGCAAGACCGTGACCGGTTACTACCTGCGCAAGCTCGTGGATGAGAGTTACGATGTCACCACCTCCGGCAGCAGCCAGCCTTTCACCTTCCTCAGGTACGGCGAGGTGCTGCTCAACAGGGCCGAAGCCTGCTTCCGCACAGGCGATGTCGCAGGGGCAAACGATGCTCTGCGCGCAATCCGCGGCCGCGTGGGCCTGCCTTACTCTGACAAGTCAGGCAACTCCCTCTGGCAGGCCATAGTGCAGGAGCGCAAGGTAGAGCTTGCCTACGAAGGCCTGCGCTACTGGGATCTGCGCCGCTGGAAGGTGGCCGCGTCCAACTATCCCGAGGGACTCTCCGGCTATCAGCAGCACGGCCTCAAGATACAGAAGGACGGCAGCAGCTTCCGCTACTCCTATGTCTCGGTGGACGAGAAAGACCGCAGCTTCGCGAGCCGTCTGTACCGTTTCCCCATGCCGGAATCGGAGCTCGACTCCAATTCCCTTGTAGATCAATACGATGAATGGAAGTAATATGAAAAAGGCATTATACATACTCGTGGCAATCGTGCTTTGCGTGGCATCCTGTCACAAGCCGGAGTACGTGCTGCCCACCGCTGACCGTCAGGGAATCACCAGCCTCACGGCAATAATGGTCACCGGCCCCTATGCCGGTCAGGAACTCGGCCGTCTGCAGGTGACCAATCCCGATGCGGAGCTTTTTGAGATACCCATCCCGTACTACTATCCCGAGTCTTCCAACGATGAGACACTTATATATATGATGAGTCTCCGCGTCCAGGCTGAGCTTCAGCCCAACTGCTCCATATCCCCTAAGCTGGGTCTTATGGACCTCACGGAGCAGAACTGGTTCACTTTCACCGACCAGCAGGGCAATTCGCGTGAGATATGCATAACCGGCAAGAGGGTCAAGCCCTCGTCCTGCAAGCTTCTCTCCATGATGGTTGAGGATGTCAAGACTTCCGGCGTCATATACGAGGAGGCCGGGCGGATACTGATCCCTTATCTCGACGATCTCTCGTCGGTAAGCATTACCGGACAGGTTTCTCCCCATGCCAGGATATCCAAAGTGTCGGGCAAGAAATACAGCGAGACCGGCAAATACAATCTCAACACCGGAGCTACCATCACGGTGCTGGCCGGTGACGGCACTACCGAGAGGACATACACGGTAGCCCAGGGCATCCCCGACCTGCTCGGGCAGGGCCTCAGGCTCGAGTCCATCGCGCTGCTCAGCAATGTCGATCCCGTATCGATAGTGCATCTGCCCGCATACACCGAGAAGTGCTATGTGTCCCTTGCCGGATTCGGCTCCACCATAGTGGTGGGCCTCGGAGAAGGCCGCAACCCCGTGCTGGTTGATGCGTTTACCGGCGCCAACAAGGGGGAGATGAATATAGGCGATGCGGTGGCCGACTGTCTCACCAATGACGACGCCGGCAATCTGCTGCTTGCCAACTGGGCCGAAGGCGGCCTGAATGCAGGGACGGTCAATATCTACGTAACTCCTTCTGCTACAGAGCTTCCCGCTCTCTATTACAGCTTCACCAATCCCGATGCCTTCCCTATAGGCCACCGTATCAAGGCCATGGGTGACGTGCACGGAGACGGCGTGATAGTGCTCACCAGCGAAGGTATAGCCGGCGTGTCGGTATCCTCGACCGCGGTGGTGCTCACCGTCCATGGCGGCACCGTGGCTTCCGTGGATGTGATTGATTTCGCACCATACGGATTGGGATGGGGAGCCGCTCCCGTCAACTTTGCGACCGTGGTGCCGGCTTCTCCCACACCGTTCGAGGACGGCTGGTTCGTGGATTATTACGAGGGCAACGTGGATCCTTCGGTGACTTCCAGCGGAGCTGACTGCTACATACTCCACCACTTCGACCGCAGGGGCAAGGACACCTGGCTGGATCTGGTGGGTAACTGGGCCGTCAACCCCAACTGCCTGGACTGCAGGACTTTCAATGGATCAAGGTACCTGGCGCTTGTGGCGGTAAGCCATTTCCCCGAGTGGGACATCAAGCCGAAGCTCTGTCTGTACGACGCTACGGATGCTTCCGGTGCGTCAAGGCTGCTGCGCAAGGACGATCCCGTGATCTTCCAGAAGGGAGCCACAGACCCCGAGGTGGGTGCTGCGGGTGATGTCGCGCTCGTCGTATCCCCTGACGGATACCGCATGTACATGTATTATTATGACCATCACGCACAGGCTATAGGCGCCTATGTGACAGACTGTTTCGAAATATGAAAAAGCTTGTATTGATGCCCTTCCTGATGGGCCTGCTGGCCGTGGCGGCCGTAGCCTGCACACGCAGTGTCGCAGATATCCCCGGCGATTGGCCGTGGGTGGATCCCGATGCCGACGACCTGCCCTGGGCCCCGATAAGCGATTCGCCATACGGCGCATTGCCTGACTATATCAAGATCTATCATTCGCCCGAGGTGCTCAGGGGCCGCAAGGCGGAAGCCTATATAGCTACGGCAGACCTCTCCCGTGCGGATGTCCATGTCTGGGGGCTTAATGACCCTGAGCTTGACGGCAGCGATGATGCGCTCAGGACTCCCACTCAGATTTACAACTCCAATGGAAGTCCGGCGCTGGTTATGAACGGAGGGTTCTTCTACTCCGACTCCGGGATAAACTATCCCGCAAGTCTCGCGGTTGAGGGCGGCAAACTCCTGTCTCCCAACATCAACTACGCTTCCGAGGACTGGGTCACCCTGTACTATCCTACTAGAGGTGCGTTTATAATCCATGCCGACGGCTCCGTCGAGGCTGCGTGGACATATTTCGCGGATGCTGACAGCCATTACATCTATCAGGTCCCCGCGGAGAACGGCTACGGCAGCACCCCTCTGCAGCAGCCGGATGCATCTTTCCCCGCCGCAGGAGCTGTATTTGAGGCCAGGACCGCAATAGGCGCCGGCCCCGTACTGCTCAAGGGAGGCAAGATACGCAACACCTGGCGTTATGAGTGCCTGCCCGGCGACAATGATGTCAACTGCGCCAATCCCGATCCCAGGACTGCAATAGGCTGCACCGCGGACGGGAAGCTGGTGCTGTTTGTCTGCGAGGGCCGCGACATGACCGAGGGAGTCAAGGGATATTCCACCGGTGAAGTCGCGGAAATCCTGCAGCAGTTTGGCTGCACCGAGGCCCTGAACCTTGACGGCGGCGGCTCCAGCTGCTTGCTCGTCAACGGATTTGAGACAATCAAGCCTTCCGACGGCAATCAGCGCGCTGTAGGAAGCTGCATATATGTCAAATAGCATGAAGAGACTTCTGCTCATACTGTCACTGCTGCTGCCCGTCCTCTGGGGATGCGGCACCACAGTAACTACGGATCCGGAGCCGACTCCCGAGCCTGAGCCCGAGCCGGAGCCCACTCCCGTCGTGGAAGGCAAGCCGCGCTATGTCTGGATTGACGCTGCGGCCAACTTCCGCTTCTTTGCCGATGACAAGGCATACATATCCAAGGAGATAGGGCAGATTGCCGACTGCGGTTTCACCGATATCGTGGTGGATGTCAGGCCGACCGAAGGTACGGTGCTCTGGAACTCCTCGGTGGCTCCGCATGCCCGCCGCCTGGCTGCCTGGGTAGGCTCCAGCTATCGCTTCGTGGAGAGGATTTCGGACTGGGATTACCTGCAGGCCTTCATCGACGCGGGACACGCCGCAGGACTCAGGGTCCATGCCGCCATCAATACCTTCGTGGCAGGCTGCGGCGGCTATTACGGACTTGAAGACGAGGGCCCGATATTTACGGGCGACATCCCTGCCGAATGGGCTGCGGTGGACAATACCGCCGAGGGCCTGAGGAGTAATTACTATCCCGGTAAGCAGGGGACAGTCTTCCTCAATCCCGCAAGCAAGGAGGTACAGGCATATATGCTGTCCCTGCTCCGAGAGCTTGCAGCATACAATGTGGACGGGATAATCCTGGACCGCTGCCGCTATGACGATACCGGACTCCAGGCTGATTTCTCCGATGCCTCCAAGGCCGGATTCACCGAATACCTCGGGAGGGAGCCTTCACACTGGCCGGTGTTCGAGACCGGAGCCAGCTCCCTGCCTGCTCCTGTTGCTGACGAGCAGAAGGCATGGCTCAGCTTCAGGGCCAAGACCATACACGATTTCGTGGAGCAGGCGGCCGCGGCCGTGCATGGGGTCAATGCCGATGTCAAATTCGGGGTCTATGTAGGTGCCTGGTATTCGACATATTACACATCAGGCGTCAACTGGGCAAGCCCCCGCTACCAGACCAGCCGTGTCTATCCCCGCTGGGCTGATGCCAATTACTCCAAGTACGGTTTCGCCGACCACTGCGACCAGATGCTCCTTGGCTGTTATGCCTCGGTATCAGGCATCTACGGAAGCGGCGAATGGACCATGGAGGGCTTCTGCAAGAGGGCACAGGACATAATCCTTGGGGATGCGCCTTTTGCCGGCGGCCCGGATGTAGGCAATCCCGAAGGCTGGGAGAAGGGAGGCAAGAGTGCATACATTCCCAAGACGGTGGATGCGTGCATCAACAATTCAGACGGCTATTTCGTGTTTGACCTTTGCCATATCCGAATGTTCGATTACTGGAAGCCATTCAAAAACGCTTTTAACGATTATATCAACTCACTAACAACCAATTAACCAACACTCTTTTTTTTATGAAAAAGTTACTTTACATTCTCGCAGTAGCGCTGGTGGCGCTTCCTGCATGTAAGGAGAAGATCACTCCCGATCCCGAACCGGATCCGGATGTCGTCACCCTTACTTCCGAAGCTGTGGTCAATGTCGGAGAAGGTTCCGAGATTGTGACCATCAAGTTCACGACCAATGTTGCATGGACAGCTGAGGTTACGGATGAGTTCATCGTCCTCAACAAGAAGTCCGGCGAGGCTGGCGACAACGAGCTCAAGGCTACTGTCCAGTCTCTCCCCGAAGATGAGGTCGGACGTGCAACAGTCGTCAACATCATCGCTGGCGAGGCTTCCGCACAGGTGCAGATTTTCCAGGGCAAGGTATTCTGGGTAATCCCCAGCGCACTGGATGTGAGCATCTCCGGCGGACATGTGGAGTTCTCGGTCATCACCAACCTTGACTACTCGGTCAAGCTTTACAATGATGTATTCACTTGGGCTCCCGCAAGCTATGACGAGGCTACCAAGACCGGTTCCTTCGACGTGGCCGCCAACACCGGATTTGACTTCCGCAGCGCTTATGTCAAGTTCACCGTCCCTGCAATTCAGGTAGAGGATGAGGAGAACGGCGGCACCATGGATGCTGTCTATCGCGTCTATGTCTATCAGCCCGGTACGGCCGAAGTCTCCTGGCAGACCCTGCTCGGCGATGACTTCTATGTCGGTGACGGCGCAACCGCAAGTGTTGCCCTGTTCGGCGGCAAGCTCCTCGTGAGCGACGCCCAGAAGGTCCACATCATGAACCCCGCAACCGGTGAATTCGAGGGCGTCCTCGCAACCGGCGACCTCCCCGTACAGTCCATCACCAATGACGATGCAGGCAACCTCCTGCTCGCGAACCTCGGTCCTTACGAAGGCCTCTATGATGTCTATGCAGTCAAGGCTGACGACAGCAATCTTGCAAATCCCGTCCGTCTCATCCACTGCGTCAACGAAACATGGAACGGCTCCACCGGTATCGACAAGGTCGCTGCCAAGGGCAACGTCTTCGGTGACGGTGTCGTGACCGCAATCTCCGGCGGCGTGTATGAATACGGCGGCGTCAGCTACGGCCTCTACTGGGATATCACTGGCGGCAAGGCTCCTGAGCAGCCCTACAATGAGTGGAATCCTATCGTGAACCAGCCTTCCGGCGGATGGTTCCAGACTCCTAACGGCGGCGACAACATCTGGGTGTCCAACCGCGCAGCCTTCGTCCCCGCAGGCGCATCCTCCGCTGACGGCTTCTTCTACGGCGGATATGACGGCGGATACAATGTCCATTTCTACAATGGCAGCGAGTGGATTGTCTCTGTCCCCGAGGCAGGTGACTGGGGTGGCGGCCCTCAGGGTATGGCCGTTACTACCTGGGATGGCAAGAAGATACTCGCCTTCGTCCAGATGGGTTACACCTGGTGGGCAGAAGGATGGGGCATGCCTTCATATCTCTGGCTCGTTGACGTGACCAACCCTGCCAGCCCCGAGGTCCTCAGCAAGGTCGAATACTGCAACTGGCTCGAGCAGAACATCAGCGGCGGCACCGAGAACAGCTCTCTCGATGTATGCCCCATTGTTGAAGGCGGCGACCTCTTCGTTTACTTCGTCGACTCTTCACAGGGTCACGTCGTGAAGGTTAAGTTCCCTAAGCTCTAATACTGACATGTTTTTCTCCGGGGCGCCGGGGCCCTTCCCCGGGCCAGGCGCCCCGGATTTTCACTACACAGCTTATGGCAGCAGAAGTCAGACGCAATGCCGCAATAGACATTTTCCGCGCCCTCACCATGGCCCTTATGGTGACGGTCAACGAGTTCTGGAAATTCGGCGGCATACCCCACGCTCTCGAGCACTTTGCCGTCCTTGAGGACGGTATGGGCCTCTCGGACATAGTATATCCCATGTTCCTCTTCGCCATGGGGATGTCGGTCCCGCTGGCCCTCGATGCGAGGGAGGCACGGGGCTGCAGCGCGGTGAGCACCCTCGGGCATATACTCTCAAGGACGCTCGCTCTGCTGGTCATGGGCACTTTCATAGTCAATGTCGAGGGGACTCAGATAGCGCCTCTGCCGGGTTACAGCCGAGGGGTTTTCTACCTCCTGATGGTAGCCGGATTCTTCCTCGTATGGAACCGCTACTCTCCCGAGTTCAGGTACCGCAGGCTCTGCAGGGGACTTGGCATAGCCCTGCTGCTGTTCCTGGCACTTACTTTCCGTTCGACGGAAGGGGCTCTGATGCGCGGCAGCTGGTGGGGGATACTCGGCCAGATCGGCTGGATGTACCTTTTCACCTCGCTTGCGTATATGCTCACCCGCGGCCGGGGCTGGATCCTGGCCCTGCTCTGGGTGGTATTCGCGCTTGTCAATATCTCGGTGACCCCGCTGCGTGAAGGCGGGATGCTCATTGGAGAAAATGTGCTCGCCGACCTTGCGGCAGCACTCAATCTCGGCAACGGCCACAGCGTCCTCATGTCGCTTGGCGGCTGCATCACGGTTCTCGCCGGCCGTCGGCTTGCTGCTCGCAGCGAGACCCGTAACCTTCTCACGGCCCTGTCCGCGGCTGTAGTTTTTGCGGCCCTCGGTATCCTCGCCCATCGCGGCTGGATAATTTCCAAGGGCCTCGGCACCCTCCCCTGGGTGCTATTCGTCACCGCCATATCGGTGGCACTTTACGCCATGCTGCGCGTGCTGGAGCGCCACGGCCTCACCCGCTGGGCAGCTCCCATCAGGCCTGCCGGCACGGCGACCCTTACGGTATATATGATACCCTATTTCTTCATCGGTATATGGATACTGGTGACCCCCACTTTACCCGCATGGTACTCTGGCATGACCGGAGTAGCGCTCAGTGTAGCGTACGCCGGGGTGTGCATAGGCATCACCTGGCTGCTCGGCAAAGTAGGAATAATGCTGAAAATATAGTTTATCTGATATATGGAAAACCGCAGATCATTTTTGAAGAAGGGCGCGGCAGCCGCAGCCGCCCTCGCCGCGACCAAGCTCGCGGCCGGCTGCAAGGAAGCTTCCGGAGTAATTGAGTCCGCAGCATCCGGGCCGGCAGGTTCCCTCATAGTCCCCGCAGGCATGGGTCTTCCCATCACCGGCACTTTCCTGGATGAGATTTCGCATGACATCCCCCACCAGAACTGGGGACGCAAGGAGTGGGACGCCGACTTCCGCCACATGAAGGCTATAGGCATCGACACCGTCATCATGATACGCAGCGGCTACCGCAAGTTCATCACCTGGCCCAGCAAATACCTCCTCGGCAAGGGATGCTACATGCCTTCCGTGGATCTCGTGGAGCTGTTCCTCAGCCTTGCTGATAAGTACGGCATGAAGTTCTATTTCGGCCTCTACGACAGCGGCAAATACTGGGACACCGGCGACATGACCTGGGAGCTTGAGGCCAACAAATACGTCATTGACGAAGTATGGGCCGCCTATGGGCACCATAAGAGTTTCCAGGGCTGGTACATCTCCACGGAGATCTCCCGCAAGACCAAGGGCTGCATCGAGACCTTCCATACCATGGGCAAGATGTGCAAGGACGTCTCCGGAGGTCTGCCGACCTTCATCTCCCCCTGGATAGACGGCAAGAAGGCCGTCATGGGCATGGATGCCAACCTCAAGCAGGGCGTCTCCGTACGCGAGCATGAGCAGGAGTGGGACGAGATTTTCGACGGTATCCACGATGTAGTGGACGCCTGCGCATTCCAGGACGGACATATAGATTATGACGAGCTGGACGCTTTCTTCACAGTCAACAAGCGCCTCGCCGACAAATATGGCATGCAGTGCTGGACCAACGCCGAGAGCTTCGACCGCGACATGCCCATACGCTTCCTGCCCATCAAGTTCGACAAGCTGCGCATGAAACTCGAAGCCGCCGCCCGCTGCGGCTACGACAAGGCCATCACCTTCGAGTTCTCCCACTTCATGAGCCCCCAGAGCGCCTACCTGCAGGCCGGGCATCTGTATGACCGTTACAAGGAATACTTCGGGATATGAAAGCAGAGCGAAGCTACAATCTCTCGTATGTCCTCTTCCTGTCGTTCGTAGCGGCGCTGGGAGGCATACTTTTCGGCTATGACACCGCTGTGATCTCGGGCACTACCGCCGACGTGTCCGCGCAGTTCGCGCTCAGCGAGATGAGCAAGGGCTGGTATGTGGGTTGCGCCCTCGTGGGATCGATAGTCGGTGTAGCCATAGCAGGCATGATGAGCGATTTCCTGGGACGCAAGAAGACCCTCTTCATAGCGGCCGTGCTCTTCAGCGTCTCCGCCATAGGCTGCTGCCTCTGCGTCGGATTCGCAGACCTGGTTGCATACCGAATCATAGGCGGCGTAGGCATAGGCATTGTGAGCATAGTCTCGCCCATGTACATCTCCGAGATATCTCCTGCGCGCATTCGCGGCACTATGGTAGGTCTGTACCAGCTGGCCGTTACGATGGGTCTGCTGCTGGCATACCTTATCAACTATGTGATACTCTCCGATGCTTCGGAGGCTGCCTGGTCCTCGGCCTTCATGCAGAGGATAATGTCCTCCGAGATGTGGAGGGGCATGCTGGGCAGCGAGAGCGTCGTGACGGTGCTCTTCCTCGTAGTAGTGCTGTTCATCCCAGAGAGTCCCCGCTGGCTTATAGTACGCGGCAGGGACGAGGCTGCAATGGGCATCTTCCGCCGTCTCCGCGCCACTGAGTCGGGAGCTCTGGAGGAGTTCTCTGCCACCAAGGATTCGATTGCCGGCGAAGTCAAGAGCGAATGGCGCGTGCTCCTGGAGCCCGGAATCCGCAAGGCCGTCCTCTATGGCTCGGCAATCGCTATACTGGGACAGTTCATGGGAGTCAACGCAGTGCTCTACTACGGACCGGATATCTTCGCGGATGCCGGACTGGCGAGCAAGGATTCCTCGCTGTCCACGGTGCTTGTGGGCCTTGTCAACATGCTCACGACAGTACTTGCCGTGTTCATTATAGACAGGGTGGGGCGCAAGAAGCTTATTTACTTCGGCGTCACCTCCATGATAGTGTGCCTGGTGATGATAGGCTGCTATTTCATGTTCGGCGCCCGCCTCGGAGTCAGCCCGGTAGTGCTGCTGGTGCTGTTCCTGCTGTATATCTTCAGCCAGGCCATCTCCATCAGCGCCGTGGTGTTCGTCCTGCTCAGCGAGATGTATCCCAACCGGGTCCGCGGCATAGCGATGAGCATAGCCGGACTGTCACTCTGGGTCGGAACCTACCTGATAGGGCAGTTTACCCCCTGGTGCATGAGCACCCTCACTCCCGCCGGGACATTCTTCCTGTTCGCAGTAATGTGCCTGCCGTACATGTACATCATGCGGTTCAAGATTCCGGAGACAACAGGCAAGACCCTGGAGGAGATTGAGCAGTACTGGAAGGGTCGTTAGACAAAGAAAAGCGCTTGGGCATCCGCCCAGGCGCTTTTACTTTATTGAAGGTCAGAAGGACGCGCTTACTTGATCTTCTCGTAACCGTAGCGGGCCTCGTCGCCAAGCTCCATCTCGATCTTCATGAGACGGTTGTACTTGCAGATACGGTCGGTGCGGCTCAGCGAACCGGTCTTGATCTGGCCGCTGTTGGTAGCCACAGCGATGTCGGCTATGGTGGTGTCCTCGGTCTCACCGGAACGGTGGGAGGTCACGGTGGTGTAGCCGTGGCGGTGTGCCATCTCGATAGCATCGAGAGTCTCGCTGAGAGAGCCGATCTGGTTGACCTTGATGAGGATGCTGTTGCCTGCACCCATCTCGATACCCTTGCGGAGGTACTTGACATTAGTTACGAACAGGTCGTCACCGACGAGCTGGCAGCGGTCGCCGATAGCCTTGGTGAGCTTGACCCAGCCTTCCCAGTCTTCCTCGCTGAGGCCGTCCTCGATGGAGTCGATCGGGTACTTGGTGATCAGCTGCTTGAGGTAGTTGATCTGCTGGTCGGTGGTGAGCTTGCGGCCGCGCGGATCCTTCTTCTTGCCGTCCTTGAGCTGCTTGTAGTCGTAGTAGAACTTGCCGTCCTCACCCTTGAAGCAGAACTCGGAAGCTGCGCAGTCCATAGCGATGGTGACATCTGCACCGGGCTTGTAGCCGGCCTTCTCGATAGCCTCGATGATGCAGTCGAGAGCATCGTCGATACCCTTGAGTGCAGGAGCGAAACCACCCTCGTCACCTACTGCGGTGGAGCAGCCACGGCCCTTGAGGACGCTCTTGAGAGCGTGGAATACCTCAGCGCCCATGCGTACGCCTTCAGCTTCGCTTTTGGCACCGACGGGCCTGATCATGAACTCCTGGAATGCGATAGGGGCATCGGAGTGAGCGCCGCCGTTGATGATGTTCATCATGGGGACGGGCAGGACATAGGTGTTGGTACCGCCGATATAGCGATAGAGAGGGATTCCGAGGTACTCGGCAGCGGCGTGTGCAACTGCGAGGGAGACACCGAGGATGGCGTTGGCGCCAAGCTTGCTCTTGGTGGGAGTGCCGTCGAGGTCGATCATGGCCTTGTCGATAGCCCTCTGCTCGAGAGCGGACATGCCGATGATGGCGGGAGCGATGATGTCATTGACATTGGCGACTGCCTTGAGGACGCCCTTGCCAAGGTAACGGCTCTTGTCGCCGTCACGAAGCTCGAGGGCTTCGTTCTCACCGGTAGAAGCTCCTGAAGGGACAGCTGCTACACCGACAACACCGGACTCGAGGACTACCTCGACTTCAACTGTAGGATTGCCTCTTGAATCGAGGATTTCCCTACCTGTAACTTGAATAATGCGCATATTGTTGATAAAAATTAAGTGTTTTTAGCTTTGTGCGCAGCAAATTTAATAATTTCTGCACATTTTTCAGTCATTTTTCAACGAAAAATGCTCGTTCTGGGCAAAAGACACCCAGCCCGGAATGTGTCCTCCGGGAGCGATTCTCCTCTACACTATTCCCCCTTTCCTCCTTTCCTCACTAACTCCTTCACTCACACACTCTCTCATAAGGTTCTTTCTCTTCCTTTGTATTCTCTTCTTTCTCTCCCTTCCTCTCCAGAATGCCGTTTTTTGTAAATGGCTATCAAACAATAAAATACAGAAATGCTATCGGGTTTTTGCCCTATAGCATTTCTATAAGAAACTACTAGTCAACGATTTGCAAAAAACGGTAAAAAGTTTTTTAAAAGCTGATAAAAAAAGAAATATATGTTTTTGAAGGTCATGTATTGTTATTTCCGCTATAATTGGAAAGCGTGACACTAAGGAGGTTGCACCTACGGCTATGACAGAGAAGAGAAAATTTCATCCGGATGCGTTCCAGCACATTTATCAGATAAGCAGGGACGGGGGCGTATTGTTTTATAGTAGAGAAGACTTTCTAGTGCTATATACCATTATGTCTGTAACTGCGCGCAAATATGGAGTCAATGTATACTGCGTCTCTTATATGATTAACCACCTGCACTTGTATGGGACAATGGGAAGCCGAAAAAATATGGTTGGATTTGTGAGAGAATACGGCAGTGTCTTTGCGAAGGAATACAGAGATGACACGGGTGTTGCGGGAGGCATTTTCAGCAGGCCATTTGGGATGTCCCAGAAGTTTGATACTAAAAAGAAGCGCTCCTGTGCGATATATGTGGATAACAACGGGGTTGAAAAGAAAGTCTGCGCCAAGGCGATTGACTACCGATGGAACTTCATGGCTTATGAGTTAAGGCCGAACCCGTTCTCGGAGCGACTCGTAATAAGACGCGCCGGTAAAGAAATGAGAAGGGCAATAGCAATCTGTAAAGGAGAATTCAAAAGGGGAAGATATCTAAAACATGATTTGTTGAGGATTCTTTTTATGCGGCTCAATCATACAGAGGCAGAACAACTTACTGATTATATAATACAACTCTATCGTTTCATAGACCATCGCCATGTCGTAGAGTATTTTGGAGGATGGGATAATTATTTGACGGCTCTTGATTCGACTTCAGGCTCAGATTATGATATCAGAGAGCCTTTCGACCCGATTCCTGATACAATATACAGGCAGATGTCGGCGATTGCATCGAGTCTTGGATACAAAGGAAAGAACCGGACCTGCAGGAACATAACCCCAAAGGAGAGAAGCCGGCTTATACATGTATTCAGGGATGAGTACGGAATCCCTATCAAGGCGATATCCCGCTTTCTGCATGTTCCGGAGGACACAGTGGCCGTTTCTTGGAAGTAAGTGTAAATTAATCAGTTACAAAAATGCTATAGGGAATTTGCCCTACAGCGTTTCTGGAAATAGTTGACACATACTGACTTACGAAAAACGGCCGACGTGGCAAAGGCTGAATGAAAATTTTGTTATCTTTGTTTCTCTACGCTGAAACAAAGAATAATCGATAATGGTTAAAGGTACAATTTCGCAGATTATCGGGCCGGTGGTGGATGTCCACTTCGAGTCGATCCAGGGACACCAGACCGAGAATCTGCCGAGCATTCATGATGCCATGACGGTGATGGCTCCGGGCGGCCGCAAGGTAGTGCTCGAAGTCCAGCAGCACATAGGCGAAGACACTGTCCGCTCGGTCGCGATGGATTCTACCGACGGGCTCCGAAGGGGCCTCGAAGTGAGCTGCACCGGGCAGCCAATACGCATGCCGGCTGGCCCTCAGATCCGCGGCCGCGTGATGAACGTCACAGGCGGCGAGATTGACGGACTCGGAGCCCTCTCCATGGAGGGAGCCCTGCCAATTCACCGCGAGCCTCCGAAGTTCGACGAGCTCACCACCAGTCAGGAAGTGCTGTTCACCGGCATCAAGGTAATCGACCTGCTGGAGCCCTACCTCAAGGGCGGTAAGATTGGACTGTTCGGCGGTGCCGGCGTGGGCAAGACCGTACTTATCAAGGAGCTCATCAACAACATCGCCAAGAAGCATAACGGATTCTCGGTGTTCGCCGGTGTGGGAGAGCGTACCCGTGAGGGCAACGACCTGCTCCGCGAAATGATAGAGTCCAATGTGATCCGATACGGAGAGAAGTTCAACAAAGCCATGGCCGAGGGCAAATGGGACCTCTCTCTGGTCGACCCCGAGGAGCTCCCCAAGAGCCAGGTAGCTATGGTGTTCGGACAGATGAACGAGCCGCCGGGAGCACGTTCGAGCGTGGCGCTCAGCGGTCTTACGCTTGCGGAGTCCTTCCGCGACAGCGACGACCCGACTGCCCCGCACGACATACTCTTCTTCATCGACAACATCTTCCGCTTCACCCAGGCGGGCTCCGAAGTCTCCGCTCTGCTGGGCCGGATGCCGAGCGCTGTGGGATACCAGCCCACGCTCGCCACAGAGATGGGAGCGATGCAGGAGCGCATCACTTCGACCGTCAAGGGCTCAATCACCTCCGTGCAGGCCATCTACGTGCCGGCGGACGACCTCACCGACCCTGCGCCGGCGACGACCTTCAGCCACCTCGACGCAACTACGGTCCTAAGCCGTAAGATTACCTCCATGGGTATATACCCTGCGGTGGATCCCCTCGAATCGACTTCGCGCATACTCGACCCCGCCATCGTGGGCCAGGCGCATTACGATACTGCGCAGAGAGTCAAGCAGATACTCGAGCGCAACCGCGAGTTGCAGGACATCATAGCGATACTCGGCGTGGACGAGCTCTCCGACGAGGACAAGCAGACCGTGCATCGCGCAAGGCGAGTCCAGCGCTTCCTCGGCCAGCCTTTCGCCGTGGCGGAGCAGTTCACCGGAGTGCCTGGCGTGATGGTGGACATCGAGGATACCATCAAGGGCTTCAACATGATACTCGACGGCAGTCTGGACTACCTGCCCGAGCAGGCCTTCCTCAACGTCGGCACCATCGAAGACGCAATTGCCAAGGGCGAAGCCATACTCAAGCAAGCTTCCGAGTAATGATAAAGGTTAGTCTCCTCACTCCCGAGTCCTCCCGGGACTTCGAAGCCTCCGCGGTGTTCCTGCCGGGAACACAGGGCCGCTTCGAAGTGCTCCCCGGTCACGCGGATATCATCTCTACCCTGGACAAAGGGGAGATAATCCTGCGCCTGTCTGGCGGAGAGGAAAAGCATTTTCCCACCGAAGGCGGAGTGATGAGGCTTCAAAAGGACACAATGACAATCTGCGCCGCGCTGTCGTGAGTAAACTGCGTCTCATATTGCTCGCCGCTCTTGCCGCCTTCATCCCTATGACGGCGGGGGCTCAGGACCTGGATATGGAGGAGTACCTCTTCGGGCACATCAGCGACGCGTACGAGTGGCACATAGCCACCTGGAAGGGCAGCGAGATAGCCATACCCCTGCCCTGCATAATAATCGACGGCGGGGTGCACGCTTTCAGCAGCGAGCATCTTGCGCATGGCGGAGAGCATGACGGCTATCGCATCGCACGCAAGGGTGAAGCCCACGAAGGCAAGATAGTGCGCGCCTCCGACGGCACGCGGCCGCTGGACATTTCGATTACCAAAAATGTCCTCGGGCTCCTCTTTGACAGCGTCCTGCTGGTGGCGCTGATACTTCTCTGCGCCCGCTGGTACCGCCGCCATGATGTCCTGAAGGAAGCCCCGCGAGGTATCGCCGGACTATTGGAGCCGGTAATCGTGATGGTGGAGCAGGATGTCATCAAGGATGCGGTGGGTCCGGAATACCGGAGATTCTCACCCTATCTGCTGACGGCGTTTTTCTTCATCCTGATCAACAACATCATGGGCATCTTCCCCATATTCCCGGGAGGAGCCAACATCACCGGCAACATAGCCGTCACCCTGACTCTGGCGCTGTTTACCTTCGCTATGGTCAACCTTTTCGGCAACAAGCACTACTGGAAGGATATCCTGTGGCCGGATGTGCCCGTGTTCCTCAAGGCTATCCCCATCATGCCGGTAATCGAGATAATCGGCATGTTCACCAAGCCTTTCTCTCTGATGATAAGGCTGTTCGCCAACATGCTCGCGGGACACATAATGCTGCTCAGCACTATAGCCGTAATCTTCCTTACGGCCAAAATGGGTCCGGTACTCAACGGCTCGCTGGGCTTCGTGTCGGTCATCTTCGGTATTTTCCTGGACTGCCTGGAGCTGCTCGTTGCGTTCATCCAGGCCTACGTGTTTACAATGCTGAGCTCAGTCTTCATAGGCCTTGCCCACCAACATCCTGAAAAAGAAACCAATTAAATATCAACACATTATGTTAGCAACTATTCTTCAAGCGGCAGTACTTGCCAAGGTAGGAGGCGCAATCGGCGCCGGAATCGTAGCCATTGCAGCAGCAATAGGTATAGGCAAACTCGCACAGAGCACCATGGAGGCTTCTGCCCGCCAGCCTGAGATTGCAGGCGGACTGCGTACCACCGCCATCATCATCGGCGCACTCATCGAGGGCGTCTGCCTCTTCGGCGTTATCGTCTGTCTGCTCGCAGTACTTCTGAACTAAAGGCCCATGTCCCTTATTACTCCCGAAATAGGTCTGGTATTCTGGATGGTCGTCATCTTCGGCGTGGTGTTCGCTATCCTCGCCAAGGTGGGCTTCCCCATAATCACCAGGTCGGTGGAGAAACGCAGCGACCATATCCGTGAGTCTCTCGCTGCGGCCGAGGAGGCGCGTGCCCAGCTCGCAGGAGTCGCTGAGGAGCAAAAGAAGATCCTCGCCGAAGCCCGGGCAGAGCAGGGGCGCATAATAGCCGATGCCACCAAGGCTGCCCAGAGCATAGTCCAGGAGGCACGGGACAAAGCTTCCGAGGACGCTGCGCTGCTCCTCCAGCAGGCCAAAACCCAGATTGCCGCTGAGAGGGAGGGGGCCCTGCGCGACATACGACGCGAAGTGGCCGTGCTGAGCGTCCAGGTGGCAGGCGAGGTGCTGCGCAAGAATCTCTCCGACGACGCGAGCCAGCGCGAACTCGTCGACAGAATCATCTCCGACCTTCCGGAGACTCACGTAAGCTAGTACAATGAATACAGGGGTTGTATCTTCACGCTATGCCAAGGCTCTGCTGAGGCTCGTCACCGAGACGGGCCGCGGGGAGCAGGTGTGTGCCCAGGTACGGCTGCTGCTCAGCGATCCGGATGCCGCGGTCTCGCAGGGTCTGGAGCCGGAGATTGAGCAGCTCGTTAAGGTGCTTTCGGCCAACGGGCGCACGGACCAGCTCAGGCGCATACTGCTGGCGTTTGTCCCCATGTATTATCGCTCAGTGGGCGAAGTGCTCGCCCATCTCACCATGGCCAGTCCCATCGAAGGTCTCCCGGAGAAGATTCAACAGCTCCTCGAGGCCCAGACCGGACTGCGCGTGCTCATGGAAACCGAAATTGACCCCGGAATCATAGGCGGGTTCGTCCTCTCGGTCGACGGCAGGCTCCTTGACGAGAGCGTGCAGGGTCGTCTGGACAAGATACGCCGTGAGCTCCTGCGTCACAATGCAAAACGAATAGTCTGATGTCACAGTCCAATATCATCAAACCCAGTGAAATCTCTGACATTCTCCTCGGACAGCTCAAGGAGATAGACACCTCCTCGCAGTATGAGGAAGTCGGTTATGTCCTGCAGATAAGCGACGGCGTGGCCCGCATCTACGGCCTCACCAATGCAGAAGCAGGCGAGCTCGTGGAGCTTGACTGCGGGGTCATGGCGGTGGTCATGAACCTCGAAGAGGACAATGTCGGCGCCGTGCTCCTCGGTCCCACCGACCTCGTCAAAGAGGGTATGAAGGTGCGCAGAACCGGCCGTATCGCATCCGTCCCCGTGGGCGAGGGCCTCGTAGGACGCGTCGTGGACCCTCTCGGGTCCCCTCGCGACGGACTCGGCCCCGTCACCGGCGAGCTCGTGGACATGCCCCTGGAGCGCAAGGCCCCGGGCGTCATCTTCCGTGAGCCGGTTACAGAGCCGCTGCAGACGGGCATCAAGGCTATCGACTCCATGATCCCTATCGGCCGCGGCCAGCGTGAGCTGATTATCGGCGACCGTCAGACCGGCAAGACCGCTATTGCCATCGACACCATCATCAACCAGCGCTCCGAGTTCCTGGCCGGCAAGCCCGTGATCTGCATCTATGTGGCTGTCGGGCAGAAGGGTTCGACCGTTGCGTCGATAGTAGAGACCCTGCGCAGCAAGGGCGCCATGGATTACACCATCGTGGTGGCGGCAACCGCCGGCGACGCTGCGGCCGTGCAGTATTATGCTCCCTTCGCCGGAGCAGCCATAGGCGAATATTTCCGCGACACGGGTCGCGCGGCCCTCGTAGTCTATGACGACCTCAGCAAGCAGGCCGTCGCCTACCGCGAGGTGTCCCTCATCCTGCGCCGTCCTTCGGGCCGCGAGGCCTACCCGGGTGATGTGTTCTACCTGCACTCAAGGCTCCTTGAGAGAGCTGCCAAAATAACAGATGAGCAGGCAGTTGCGGAGAAAATGAACGACCTCCCGGAAGTGCTCCGGGGCAAGGTCCGGGCAGGTGGCTCGCTGACGGCTCTGCCTATCATCGAGACCCAGGCGGGCGATGTCTCCGCATACATCCCGACCAATGTCATCTCCATCACCGACGGGCAGATTTATCTGGAGCCGGGACTTTTCAACCAAGGCATCCGCCCCGCAATCAATGTGGGTATCTCGGTGAGCCGTGTAGGCGGCTCCGCCCAGCGTAAGTCGATGAAGAAGATAGCCGGTACCCTCAAGATAGACCAGGCCCAGTACACCGAGCTGGAAGCGTTCTCCAAGTTCTCTTCCAACCTCGACAAGGTTACGGCCATGGCTCTCGACAAGGGCCGCAAGAATACACGCCTCCTCATCCAGCCTCAGTACAGCCCCATGCCCCTGGGCGAGCAGGTGGCGGTACTCTATTGCGGTACTCACGCCCTGATGTCCGATATCAGGATGGACCAGGTGGAAGAGTTTCAGAATATGTTCCTCAGTGCGATGAGGGCTTCACACCAGGATATACTCGATGCCCTCGGAGAGGGGCGCATCCCTGACGATGCGGCAGGCATCATTGGGAAAATTGCAGAAGAGACGTGTCTTCACTTAGGGAAATAAAGGATCGCATAGGCTCGGTGCGCAGTACGCTGAAGATTACTTCGGCGATGAAGCTCGTGGCCGCATCTGAGCTGCGTAAGGTCCAGCGTATCGCTGAGACCCTGATTCCCTACGCCGAGGCGCTGGATGACATTATGGCGACTGTAGGCGGTGGGCCTACGCGCCGGAGTGTTTCTAGCGACCCGGCTCCACAACGCCCTCGCACCGCTATAGTAGCTGTCGCCTCCAACAACTCCCTCTGCGGAGCCTTCAACGTCAACGTTATCCGCCACGCCCTCGCCGAAGCGGCCGCCAATCCCGGTGCAGTGCTCTTCCCCGTGGGCCGCAAGATGGCAGACGCCCTGAGGGCAGCCGGCTACGCGGTGGACGGTGACCGTTACGGCCTCATCGCCAAACCTACCTACGAAGCGGCGGCGGAGTTCGCGGCGGAGCTGCTGCAGCGCTGCGAGGCCGGAGAATTCGACCGCGTGCTGCTCGTCTATACCCACTATCATTCCGCCGGAGTGCAGAAGCCCACGACCCAGGTCTGGCTTCCCTTCGGGGAGATTCCAGCTTCCGCTGGAATGACTAAGGATAGTCATTCCGGGCAAGCGGAGCGCGACCCGGAACCTCCTTCCGTTGAAATCGACACCGACTATATCATCGAGCCATCCCCGGAGGGTGTTGTCGAGCGCATCATGCCGCTGCTCCTGCGCCTGCAGATCTACACCATGCTGCTGGATTCCGCCCAAAGCGAGCAGGCGGCAAGGACAATCGCGATGCAGGCGGCCTCCGACAATGCCGAAGACCTCCTCGCTGAGCTCACTCTGGAGTACAACAAATCCCGCCAGCAGAAGATCACCGCCGAGATCCTCGACCTCGTCGCCGCCTCTGAGGCTTAATTGCCGCCTCCGAAGTCTAGACGCCCGTTTTTCGTAAATAGCAGACTATCAGTTTCTTACAGAAATGCTATAGGGAATTTACCCTATAGCATTTCTGTAAATAGTTGTTGGATAGTAACTTACGAAAAACGGCCAATTCTACTAGGGCGGTGAAGTCTTACAGGCGGGCGGACAGACGGGCGTGCGTTTTTAGGCCCGGCACAGGCGGAGCTTTGCCGATGTGTATGAGGGTCTATGGGGGGATTATTTCAGGGCATCCAGGGCGGAGCGGATGCGGGAGGCGGCTTCGCGTAGGCTCTCCTCGGAGGAGGCGTAGGAGAGGCGGATGAAGCCGGGGACGCCGAAGGGGGTGCCGGCGACTGTGGAAACATGCCAGCGCTCAAGCAGGTACATGGCGAGGTCCTCGTCGCTGCGGATAACGACATCGCCGTCCGACTTCCCTATATACGCCGAGAAATCCGGCAGCAGATAGAATGCCCCGTCGGGCTTGGAGACCTTCACTCCCGGCATCTCGCTAAAGAGTCCGAAGATGAGGTCGCGCCGCTTCTCAAAAGACTGGCGCATCATCTC
>CAMZEI010000021.1 GCA_947305815.1 uncultured Bacteroidales bacterium
GGCTGAATTGAGGCTCGCAGATACGGTTCCCGTTCGCCTTTCCCGGCTTAGAAGGAACAATCCGGAAGCCTATTACTATTGGGTCAAGGTCAGCGAACTGCTATAGCTCTGATTATTCTACTGTAAAAAGGGCAAGCCCCTCGAGTAGGCCTGCCCTGTACAGATTGTCCAGATCCCCTGCAAGGAAGAGGCAATCTGTGTTAAAGCGCCTTCAGAAAGCGATGACTTTTGCCCTAAACAAACGAAAAAGTCTCTAAGTTTTGGTGCTTAGAGGCTTTGTAAAGTGTTGATAATCAATAAGTTATCTTTGTGGAGCATAGCGGAATCGAACCGCTGACCTTTTGAATGCCATTCAAACGCTCTACCAACTGAGCTAATACCCCGTTTGTGGACTGCAAAGATACAACTTTTTTGAGATTTGCAAAAAATATCCACAAATATATAAACGCAGCCCTGCGCACGGCAGGGCTTGCGGCTACTTGCGCTTTTTACCGGAAGCTTTGCGCCCCTTACCGTGCTTGTGGCGGCGGCTGCCGAGGACGACGGCGATGCCAGCAGCGACCAGAGCAATACCTATTACTATATAGGTCATGCTGCTGGCGTTGTCACCCTTGATGCGGGACCACATGGTGAGCAGTTTGGCGGTGTCCTCGCCCCAGTCGTGCTCAAGAGCGCAGCGGTCTATGACGGCCTTGTCGGGGTAGAGGACGGGATCAACCCTCACTGATGTTGCCTCGGGACCGAAGAAATAGCTTACGTCAATAGGCTCAAGGTCTTCGTTAATCTGGGATTCCAGTACCTCCGGAGCCGCGTTGGCAGCTATGTAGCCGGTCTCTTCCATGTTGCGGATGGCGATGTCGGGACGGCACATAAAGTCGATGAAATAGGTCGCGGCCCTGATGTTGTGGGCGTACTTGGGGATTACCCAGCCGTCGCACCAGACGGTGCTGCCTTCCTCGGGGACGATGTAGTCGAGATTCACTCCGACCTCGGCCGCCTCTTCGATTGCCCATACGGCATCTCCGCTCCAGTTGAGCGAGACTACGCCGCGGCCCTTGGTCATCTGCTCCTTGCCGAAATCAGCTTCCCAGCCGAGTACACCCTCCTTGACTTCGCGAAGGTATGCCTCGACCTCTGCCATGGACTCGTCAGAGCAGTCATACATGAGGTCCTGAAGCGTCACGGTGCCTTCCTGCAACTCTTTCTGTCTGAGATAGATGAGTACAGGGCCATAGACATCGCGGGGAGCGTCCTTAATGAGTATTCTGCCTGCGAACTTGGGATTGCGGATCACGTCCCAGGTCCCGGCTTCCTCAGCTGTCACCTCATCGGTATTGTACAGTATGCCGGTGGTGCCCCACATGTAGGGGACAGCGTAATCGTTGGCTTCAATATTAGGATTGATGTCGTGGAAAATGCCTGTGAGGTAAGGTGACCTGTTGTGGGCGATGTAGTTGATCTCCTCCGGCAGTGCATCAAAGTCGAGTGGCAGTAGAAGCCCCGAATTCAGCATTCGCTCGATTATGTAGTCAGAGGGGCAGATGAGGTCGTAGTCCTCGTGGCCCTTCTCTATCTTGGAGAGCATGACCTCGTTGACGTCGAAAGTCTGGTAAACGACCTTGATTGCCTCTCCGGTCTGCTCTTCGTACCACTGCTCGAACTCTGGGAGCACGCTCTCGTCGATATAGTCGGACCAGTTGTAAACCTTGAGGATGCCGTCCCGCCCCCCATCGCAGGAGGCCAGCATCAGCACCAGAGCCGCAGCAGCGGCAAATAACACTTTCTTCATTATTTGTTGCTTTGTTTTGATTGACGAATGTTGATAACGAGCAGCACCACGAGTATAATCAGGAAGATTATGCTCATAAGCGGCCTCAGCTCGGGAGTAAGGCCTCCCTTGCGCGCATCGGTGTAGATAAATGTGGACAGGGTGTCCAGGCCTATCGTGCCTCGTGTAAAGAAGGTCACCGCGAAGTCGTCCAGGCTCATGGTGAACGACAGTATGAATCCCGATATCATACCGGGCCGCAGCGCCGGTACGAGGACCTTGCGCAGTGCCTGTGCCGGGGTGGCTCCCAAGTCGAGGGCCGCCTCGTAGATGTTGGGATTGAGCTGGTGAAGCTTAGGCATCACGTTGAGGACGACATAAGGGGTGCAGAAGGTGACATGTGCGAGCACCACGGTAGTATAACCCTGAGATACGCCCAGGAACACGAAGAGCAGGAACAGCGACACACCGGTGATGATGTCAGGGTTGATCATCGGGATGTTGTTGAGGAAGCTCATGACCTGCCTCTTGCGGCCGCGCAGATAGTAAATGCCAATGGCTGCGATGGTGCCGAGCGCAGTTGCAATGACCGAAGCTATGAGAGCAATCAGCAGAGTGTTATATACTGCCGACAACAGAGCTGAGGAGTTCTGCATGCTGCCGGTGAAGAGGTTCTTGTACAGCTGCAGCGAGAATCCTGTCCAGTTGCCGAGCGACTTGGCCTCTGTGAAGGAGAAGATGAAAATGAAGGCAATGGGTGCATAGAGCACCAGCAGGACCAGCCACAGGTAGGCTTTGGCGAATACTTTCCTCGCTTTCATCACACGGTCCCTCCTTCGGCTTCGGCCTCATCTCCGCCGCCCTGCAGGACGGTGGTTACGCCGATTATCAGCAGCATAACGAGCGACAGCGCCGCTCCGTAGTTCCACATCGAGTTGTTGATGTTCTCCTGGATAATTGTTCCGAAGAGCTTTATCTTATTGTTGGTAAGGAACTCCGATATGGCGAAAGTCGATACCGTAGGCATGAATACCATCATTATCCCGCTCCACACTCCGGGCATGGACAGGGGCAGGGTCACCTTGCGGAACACCTGTCCGGGCGTCGCCCCGAGGTCAGCTGCAGCCTCGCCATAGGATTTGTCCATCTTCGAGAGCTGGTTGTAGATGGGATAAATCATGAACGGCAGGTAGTCGTAGCACATGCCAAAGAGCAGCGTGCCCTTGCCCAGCTGGACGCCGGCCATGGTGAAGAGCTCCGCGGTCGCGAGCGTACGCATAAGGGCGTTGATCCACATGGGCAGTATGAACAGCACCACTGTGACTGCACTGCGGTTGAGGCGCTTGTCTGCAAGTATCCACGCGGCGGGGTAGCCTATGAGTATGCACAGCAGCGTATTCTCGATGGCCACCTCGATGGACAGGGCGAAAGTGCTCAGCGCGTCCTTGTCGGAGAAGAACTTCGTGATGTTGCGCAGGGTGAAATGCCCTCCGCCGTCGGTGAGCGAGTAGATGAGTATCATCACCAGCGGCATGACCACGAAGATCAGCATGAATATGAAGTAGGGCAGGGCCCAACTCGAACGCTTATTCATCGGCGACGGCCTTTTTACTGAGTTTGATGTCTTTAGCGAGTATCTTGATACCCACCAGATCGCCCTTGTCCCAGATATCGTTGGTATCGACCCAGATGTTCTGCCCGGAGTCGGTCTTGACCGTCAGGTGGTAGTGGTTGCCCTTGTAGAGGATGAATGCCACATTGCCGCTCACCTCAGCCTCTTCCTCGTGGTCCAGCAGGTCCACCTTGTCGAATTCGACGCTTACCTCGACCTCATCGCCCTCGGCGAATCCGGTGGTATCAGCCTCGAACTCCGCGTCCAGGAACTCCACGCGCCCATCTCCGAGCACCACGCCTTCAAAACTGTTGCGCAGGCGCTCCTTGTGCATTACCTGGATGTCGTCAGGGTCTATGTAGAGCATCACTTCGCTCCCTACGGGATAGGGGTCGTAGTCCTGAATCATCAGCTCGAAGCCCGAATCGGTATCGACCCACATTTCGTAGTGCACGCCCTTGAATACGCAGGAGTTGACCTTGGCCTTGAACTGGCACTTTGCGGGCTCCGTAGTGAAGTAGATGTCCTCCGGCCTAACCACGACATCCACCGGTACATCCTCGCCGAATCCCTCGTCCACGCAGTCGAACTCGTGCCCTATGAAGGAGACGCGGCGGTCGCGTATCATGCGGCCTCCCAGGATGTTGCTCTCGCCGATAAAGTCAGCCACGAAAGCGTTGACAGGCTCATTGTATATGTCAATAGGAGTGCCTATCTGCTGTATGCGGCCCTCGTTCATCACAACTATTGTGTCACTGAGGGTAAGGGCCTCCTCCTGGTCGTGGGTTACATATATAAAGGTAATGCCGAGCTTGCGGTGCATCTCCTTGAGCTCAATCTGCATGTCCTTGCGCATCTTGAGGTCAAGAGCTGCAAGAGGCTCGTCGAGCAGGAGCACGCGGGGTTGGTTGATAAGCGCGCGGGCTATCGCGACCCTCTGCTGCTGTCCGCCGGAGAGCGAATCCACGTTGCGGTCCTCGTAATCGGACATGCTCACGAGCTTTAGCACCTTCTCCACCCTCTTGTCTATCTCCTCCTCGGGTACCTTCTGCAGCTTGAGGCCGAAGGCGACGTTGTCATATACGTCGAGGTGGGGGAAGAGGGCGTATTTCTGGAAAACGGTGTTGAGCGGCCTCCTGTAAGGGGGAAGCTCGAGGATGTCCTTGCCGTCCAGAAGTATGGTACCCTCATCGGGGTTCTCGAAGCCGGCTATCATGCGCAGAAGCGTGGTCTTGCCGCAGCCCGAAGGGCCCAGCAGGGTCACGAACTCTCCCTTGCGCACATAGAAGCTGATGTCCTGCAGCACTCTGGTGTCCCCAAAGGACTTGCTGAGGTGCTGTATATCAATGATATAATTCTTTGCCATCTCCCTAGAGGTTGAGGAAGTTCCAGTCCCACCTTACACCTACCATGGCGGAAAGGGCGCGAGTGCCCCAATCCCATCCGGCAGCTGCATGCAGGCGGAGGTTCTCTACAGGATAGTAGTTGAATATCGTGCCGATATTGAAATCAGCAATCCCGGGGGCCTGGGCCAGAGTATAGATGTTGCCCAGCACTCGCAGGTTGTATTTCTCGGAGGGAGCCCAGGTGACGGAGGGGCTGTAGGTGCCGCCGTATACGAATCCCGAGGGCATATCATCGTCGTCCCAATCTACATCGGCGATATTGTGCCAGTCGAAGCCGAGGGTCCAGTCGCCTGTCTCGAAGCGCTCGGAGATGGTAGCGAGCATATTCCAGGAGCCGTCATAGCTCTGCAAGGCACTGAGAGAGGACATGTCATGCCAGCCGTTCCAGGAGCTGTCGTCCTTGAGCGTAATGGCTAAGCGCCCGCCCTCGAAGGGGTGCATTGCGAAAGGCGATGATGCCACCTGCATACTCACCGTGCAATCGGTGAGATACTGGTATCCGACCGTTGCGCCCCAGAGGTAGCAGGGGAGGTTGTACCACATGTTCGATACCAGCATTGGCTTGTCGCCGGGTGCGAGCAGGTCGACCACATCCACATCCCAGTCGTCGTATTCGTGGCCGCCGCCGGCGAAGCAGTCCTTACCGACGGTGAATGACCATGCTCCCGGCTCGTAGGTTAAGGTGCAGATGTCCAGCCAGTTATTGACATTGCTGCGGAAGGTGGATCCGTAGAGGTCGCGCGTTGCGTCCCAGCCGCCGTAAGTAGCTGCTACCCAATGGTTGCTTATTGTAAACGAGAGGCTCTCAGAGAATGCGCCCTCAATCAGTGTATAAAGTGAAGTAGTGCCGAACGTATACCCGCTCGAGCCGTCACCGTCCTGTCCTGGCGTGAAATAAGGGTTGAAGTCAAAACGCGGAATAAGGTGGAACTCGGCGTACGCCGTCGATGTCCCCTCAGCCTCTTGCGTAAACGCAGGGCAGAATGGCAGCAAGCACACTGCCATAGACAAAAGCATTCTTCTCATTTACACACATAAAAATTAGGTTAGTTATCAACTTTGACCTTGCTGGGGTCCTTGAAGCATATCATGAACAGCACCGCCACGACGAGAGCGTAGCCTGCAAAGATATACCAGGCCTGAGGCCACTTGGCGGCGTTGTCAAATACTCCCACTGCCTCCACGACCTTGCCTGCGGCGAGCGTGCCTATGGTGGCGCCGAGGCCGTTGGTCATCAGCATGAACAGGCCCTGGGCGCTGGAGCGTATGTCAGCGGAGGTGTTCTGGTCCACATAGAGGGAGCCGGAGATATTGAAGAAGTCAAATGCGACTCCATAGACTATGCAGCTGAGGATGAACAGGATAACGCCGGGCATTGCGGGGTTGCCGAGGCCGAAGAAGCCGAAGCGGAAGACCCATGCGAACATCGCTATGAGCATCACCTTCTTGATACCGAAACGCTTCATGCAGAAGGGGATAAGCAGTATGCAGAGGGTCTCGGATGCCTGTGATATTGCTATGAGGGCGTTGGAGTTCTTGACTGCGAAGGTGTCGGCCAGCGCGGGATCCGAGGCGAAGGAGCCGAGGAAGGTGTTGGCGTAGCCGTTGGTTATCTGGAGCGAAGCGCCGAGCAGCATTGAGAAAATGAAGAACACGGCGAACTGTCCCTGCTTGAAAAGGGAGAAGGCCTTGAGGCCGAAAGCCTCGGCGAAACTCTCCTTGCCCTGACTCTTGTTAACCGGGCAGCGGGGCATCGTGAGGGCGTAGCCGCAGAGGATCAGCGACAAGATACCGGAGGAGATAAGCTGGGTGTAGCTGTCCTGCATGGCTATTCCGTCAATGTGCAGGAAGTTGGTCATCAGCATGCTGCAGATGAAGCCCACCGTACCGAATACCCTGATGGGAGGGAATTCCTTCACGGGATCCATGCCTGCGCCGCGCAGAGCGTTGTAAGCTACGGAGTTGACCAGCGCAATGGTAGGCATGAAGAACGCTACGCTTACACTGTAGAGCGTGAACAGGGGAGCGAAGCTAACCACTTCGGCGCTGCGGCAGTACAGCCCGGCTGCCAGCATGAAGAGGCCTGCGAAGCCGTGGCACATCGAGAGCACCTTCTGGGCCTCAATCTTTCGGTCCGCCAGGATGCCCATGAGCGTAGGCATGAATATGGATACAATGCCCTGCATGGCAAAGAACCACTTGATCTGGGGCCCGAGACCTGTATTCCCGAGGTAACGGCCGAGCGAAGTGAGATATGCGCCCCACACGGCGAATTCGAGGAAGTTCATCAAGATGAGCCTGAACTTCAGGTTGGTGTTCTTCATAGGCGTAGTCGTTCTTTAATATCGCGCAAATGTAGTGTTTTTTCATGGGATTTCGCTATCTTCGCATGATGAATTTTAAGCTCACCCATACCGATTCCGGGAGCTCCGCCCGCTGCGGAATCCTCTCTACCGACCACGGGGACATAATGACCCCTATTTTCATGCCCGTAGGGACAGTCGGCTCGGTCAAGGGAGTTTACCATCGCGACCTGCTGGACGACATAGGCGCTGAGATAATTCTCGGCAATACCTATCACCTCTACCTCCGTCCCGGTCTTGAGACCCTCAAGGCGGCAGGCGGCCTGCACCGCTTCGAATCCTGGCCCCGTCCGATACTTACTGACAGCGGCGGCTTCCAGATATTCTCTCTCAGCCCCATACGCAAGCTCACAGAGGAAGGCTGCACCTTCCAGAGCCACATAGACGGCTCCCGCCACAAGTTCACTCCGGAGAATAATGTCGATACCCAGCGCATAATCGGCGCGGATATCATAATGGCTCTCGACGAGTGCTGCCCCGGCGATGCGGACGAGGCTTACGCCCGTAAGTCCCTGGACCTCACAAAGCGTTGGCTTGAGCGCTTCTCCGCCCGTTTCCATGAGACGGAGCCCCTGTACGGCTATGAGCAGACCTTCTTCCCCATAATCCAGGGCTGCACCTATCCGGGTCTGAGGCGCGAAGCCACAGAGCACGCCCTGGCCCACAGCGAAGTCGGCATTGCAGTCGGCGGCCTGGCGGTAGGGGAGCCCACCGAAGTGATGTACGAGATGCTGGAGACGGTATGCCCCATCATCCCGCAGGACAGAGCCCGCTACCTCATGGGTGTGGGGACTCCGGTCAACCTGCTTGAAGCCATAGCGCGCGGCATCGACATGTTCGACTGTGTGATGCCTACCCGCAACGGCCGCAACGGCATGATTTTCACTTCCGAAGGCATAATAAACATGCGCAATGCCAAGTGGACTCAGGACTTCGGCCCGCTGGATCCTGACGGCACTTCATGGGTGGACAGCACTTACTCACGCGCCTACCTGCACCATCTGTTCGTGGCAGGCGAGATGTTTGCAGGTATGATAGCCAGTGAGCATAACCTCGCCTTCTACCTTGACCTGGTGCGTCAGGCCCGCAGCCATATCGCCGCCGGAGACTTCGCCGCATGGAAGGAGCAGAAAGTGCGCAAACTCGCAACGCGTCTATGAAGAACCTGTATATCAAGAAAATAGACTGGTATATCTTCTGGAAGTTCATGGTATGGTTCTTCCTGTCGCTACTGCTGATTATCGGTATAGTGATCATCTTCGACATATCCGAGAAGATTGACAAGTTCGTGTCCAACGAGGCTCCGCTGTACGATATAATCTTCTACTACTACCTGAATTTCATACCGTACTTCGTCAATATGTTCTCGCCCCTGTTCGTGTTCATCACGGTGATTATCTTCACCTCGCGGATGGCGGCGAACTCAGAGATAATAGCCATCCTCTCCTGCGGCGTCAGCTATCACCGCATGATGGTACCGTACATAGCGGGAGCCATCGTGATAGGCCTGCTCTCACTTGGGCTCAACCTGTACGTGATACCCAATGCCAACAGGACCCGTCTCGGATTCGAGGACAAGTATATCAAGTCCCGCACCAACTTCAAGCGCCGCGACATACACTACCAGATAGCTCCGGGGCAGTTCGTCTATGTGGACTCCTACAGCTCATGGAACAACACTGCCTACAAGCTCACCCTCGAGGACATCAGGGACGGCAAGCTCGTGAGCAAGCTCTCTGCCGAGACCGCAATGTGGGACTCCACCTTCGACGGATGGAGGATGCGCAAGGTGTTCATACGTGACTACCGCGCCGGTTTAGGTGACGAAGTGCGCACTTACAGCCAGCTTGACACCGTGCTGGCCCTCACTGTCAAGGACTTCTACCAGAACGACAAGACGGTCATGACCCTCGACATCCACCAGCTCAACGACCTGATTGACACGCAGAACATGCGAGGGGACGCCAACGTGATGTACGCCGAAATCGAGAAGCACACCCGTTACGCCCTGCCGTTCTCGGCCATTATCCTGACGCTTATGGGCGTCGCTCTGTCATCGCGCAAGAAGAGGGGCGGCCTGGGCTGGAACCTCGCTATGGGCATAGCCCTGGCGTTCTCATACATACTGTTCCTGCGCTTCTCCCAGATGTTCGTCTATACCGGAACCCTGCCGCCAGTGGTCGCCCTGTGGCTACCCAATGTGCTGTATGCCGGCATAGCCGCCGTATTGTATAGAATTGCTCCGAAATAATATGAAAGTCAAGGTAATAAACCGCTCCGGCAACTCCCTTCCCCAGTATGAGACGGCCCTCTCGGCCGGCATGGACGTGCGCGCCGACATCTCCGAAGGCATAGTCCTCCAGCCTCTCGGCAGGGCCTTAATCCCCACGGGCCTGTTCATGGAGATCCCGGCAGGCCATGAGGTGCAGGTAAGGCCCCGCAGCGGTCTCGCCGCGAAGCACGGCATCACGGTGCTCAACGCTCCCGGTACCATTGACGCGGACTATCGCGGAGAGCTCAAGGTGATACTGGTGAACCTTTCCGATACGCCCTTCACCATAGAGCCCGGCGAGCGTGTAGCCCAGATCGTGCTTACCCGCCACGAAGTCATTGAGTGGGAGGAGACGGATGCTCTCGGGGAGACTTCCCGCGGTGAAGGCGGATTCGGCAGCACAGGCTCGCACTGAGTTCCTTTCGTTTTTCGATTCTTAGATACAGACCTTTCCAGCGGCAGAGCAGCGAAGCGCTCCAGCCGCTGCCGTAATATGCCGGGACATTGAACGCCTCCGGCACGTCACGCTCGTACACATATATGCGGTCGTCCCAGCCTGGGATGCCGTAGAGCGTGCCCCGCAGCCATACCGAGATATCCGAGTGCTTCCATCCCAGCTCCGCATAGCCGAGCTGCCCCAAGCCCCGGCAGTATGAAGCCTCGTACCGCAGCCCTGCCGTCCAGGGGCCGCTGGTGAAGGCAGTCTCGAGTCGGGCCGAGTATTTCATGGGATATGCGTTGCCCTCGCTGTATTTCAGCTTGATACGGTATCCCGGATTGAGAGCCCACTGCCCGATAGTCAGGGGATGTTTGCCGTAGAGCAGGGCGGTAACGCTGCTGCTGCCTTTGGAGGGCTTGCGCATCAGGTCAATGCTGGCGTTGACCTGCCAGGCCTTAATTGCGACGGCCAGTCCCGTTTCGTCCGGGAGGCAGCGCAGCAACGCTCCGTATTTGAAATTGTAGGAACGGTCTCCCATCAGTCCACCCTTGAAGGCGACCTGTCGCGACGCAGCATCGTAAGCGCACTCTCCGAAAAGGGTCACGCCGCCGATACTCACAGTCGCATCGGCAGACAGTCCGGCAGTACCGTTGCCCCCAAGCGCGTTGAGCCCGAGCTTCGAGCGCCGGCCGTACAAACCCAGGCTTCCTCCGAATCGCCCTCTCAGGTCGGCAAACCCGTCGAGGGACCAGCCCCCACGGCCGGCGCTCAGTGCCAAACCCCGGTACCGTCCATCCCGGCTGAAAGACCTCGACGCGCCCAGCCCAGTCCCTCTGCGCATGAGGGACTCTACCCCCGGGTAGCCGCTCAGTACCATGCCGCTCCACATCAGCAGACCCTGCCCGTATCGGGCGTTGAAGTCTCCGAGTATCAGCTGCGCGTCGGTCCTGCCGTGCTTTTCGAGACTGAGGTGCCCGGTGCCCTTGGAACTGAGGCTGAATCCCAGGCTGCCGTCAATTCCGCCGCTATAGCGCACGCGGGCATCCCCGGTGGAGCTCTTGTAGCGGGCATACAGCTCGTCCCTGTAGCTGCGGTGCCGCTTCTGCCCGGGGAGCCCGGTGCTGCTGAAATCCACGAAGCGGCTCAGCGCCTCTGCTTTCTGCTGCCCGAATCCTTCCAGCATGGAGAGTTCCATCCAGGATAGTATGTCCCCGGTCCTCTCCCTGTAGTCCAGTATTACCGCTGTCTGGAATGCGCTGAACAGACCTGAGGCCGCGAGTGTACTCCTTGAGGCGCTGTTGATAGGTACCGGATTGCGCTCCAGGACTTCGAAGCGACGCAGCATATCCTCATCCAGTTCCTCGGGACAGGATGCGCCGCACAGTATCATCACGGCCTCGATAAGTGTCATCAGCAGGCGTGCCATGCGGCCAATTTATCGCTTTCCGATTTTACTTATGTGCAAAAAGATAAAAAGTTATTTTTTATGCTTAAATTTGAAGGGTTGTTAACCATTTTTTAATAATGTCCAAGATTACCTTACACGACAAGACATTCAAGCCTTTCATTCCTCAGGCTAAGATAGAGGAAGCCATCCGGAAGGTAGCCGACGAACTCAACAGGGATTTTGCGGACTCCAAGGAGCCGCCCGTGTTCCTCTGCGTGCTTAACGATGCGATAGTATTCACAGGCGAGCTGCTCAAGCACACCCACTTCAATTCGGAGCTGGTGTCCATCAAGCTCTCGTCCTATCAGGGTACCAGGTCCACGGGCACAGTGCTCAATATCCTGGGACTTACCGCACCCGTGAAGGGCAAGGATGTCATTATCTGTGAGGATATAGTCGATACGGGCAACACTATCGTGGCTCTCAAGGAGCTGCTGCTCTCAGAGGGCGCCAAGTCGGTGCGCATCTGCACCATGCTCCTCAAGCCCGAGGTGTACAAGAAGCCGGAGAAGCTGGATTATGTCGGCATGGAGATTCCCAATGCTTTCATAGTGGGATATGGCCTGGATTACAATGAGCTGGGCCGCAACTACAGTGATATTTACGTTATTGACGAATAATATGAAATACTTCATCATGTTCGGCCCTCCGGGAGCCGGCAAAGGCACACATGCCGTAGCAATCAAGGAGAAGTACAATCTCCGCCACATCTCCACCGGCGAACTTCTGCGCGAGCAGATAGCAGCCGGGACTGAGCTCGGACTCAAGGCTGATGCCCTCATCAAGGACGGCAAACTCGTCCCCGACGAGGTCGTCGAAGGTATGATAGAGCACTGCTTCGATACCATGAAGGACTGCGAAGGCTTCCTTCTGGACGGTTTCCCCCGCACGCTGGAGCAGGCCAAGGCTCTGGATGCCATGATTGCCGCCCGCGGCGAGACTCTCAGCGGAGTAATCTCCATCATGATTCCGGACGAGATGGTGTTCCAGCGCATACATCACCGCGCTGAGATCGAAGGACGCGCAGACGATGCTTCCGACGATACCATCCGCAACCGCATCGCCACCTATCACGCTCAGACAGAGCCTCTCATCGAGCACTACCGCAATGCCGGCAAATACCACGAGGTGGACGGCACGGGCGGGACGATCGAAGAGAACCGCGCTCGCGTACTAAAATTAATGGAGTCAATTTTTTGACTCCATTAATTTTTACTTTATACTGAACTCCCAGTCGTAGTCCTGGTTATTCCAGAGGCTGCGGTCCTTGTCAGGCTTGGCCCCCCAGCTGTCGTATCCTCCTACACCGGTCATGGCTCCGTCGATGCAGACCTCCGTCCAGTCGTGGATGGGGACATCGTTAAGGTGCGTCTGGCGGCGCAGCAGATTGCGGGCGCGTGCAGGGTCATGGTTCTCATCGGAGCGGAAGTTGTGCCACATGTATGGCCTTTCGACAGCTTCTTCACCGTCAAGGTCCTCGACGCTGAGGTGCAGGACATTGAATTCAAATGGCCTCGTGCCCTCTATAGTCATGTCAGCCACCTTGAGCCAGGATGTGCCTGTATGGTGTCCGCACTCCTGAGGCCTCACGTAAGGGTAGTACTCCTCGGAAGCACTTGATTTCCATATGCTCTTGATACTGCCGCTGCAACGGTCAACGTAGTTCTCCCAGGGGCCTTCGCCGAAGTAGGAGAACTTCTCGCCCATAGTCCTGAAGCGGAATCCAAGACGCGGTATATCTATGGGCTTTTCGGCCTCCACACCCTTGAAACTGCTGGAGACACTGACCTTGCCGGAAGCATCCAGAGTGTAATCGACGGTCATGGTGCAGCCGTACGGGAGTCTGTAGAATACATGCACCCATGCCTTGCCGTCCTGATTCTCGACCCAGTAGGAGGTGTCGTAGCTCTGTCCGGCTTTCTTCCATTCTTGCGTGCGCAGGGGCTCCTTGTTGCCGTAGTCGTTGTCAGTCGGAGCCCTCCAGAAGTTGGGCCTCAGGCCGAACTCAGGATCTATGAGTTCATGCCCGCGACGGGTGATGCTCTTAACGATGCCCTCTTCCTTACTGAAGACGAGCACGGTCTTGCGGGCGCTAAGTACAAACTGATCAGGATCTTCGGAGACGCTGACGCTTCCGCGAAGCTTTGCGGGTGCTGCTGCGGGGGCTTCCCTCAGCAGAATATCGTCCTGAGCGAGCACGGTGCCCTTCTCAAGCAGAGGCTGCGCTGATGCGGTGACTGTCTCGAATATGATGCGGTACTCGCCTGCCTTGCGCATGCGGGGGAGCCTTACCCGGAACTCTTCGCTGCTCTGAGCCGGAGTCTCGAAACTGAGCTTACCCTTCTTCACGCGTTTGCCGTCACGCTCGACCCTCCAGAGGACCTTGAGCCCCTCCAGAGTCTTGAAATAGTGGCGGTTAAGTATGCTGAAGATGCCCTTGCCCAGCTCCACGGGGCTTACGACCACGTTCTGATAGACGTGTCTTACCTCGTAGTAAGCAGGATGCGGGTCGCGGTCGGGATTCACTACGCCGTTGCAGTTGAAGTTGCCGTCCGAAGGGGCATCCACTCCGTAGTCACCTCCGTAGGTCCAGAAGCGCTCCTCGTCATAGAGTCCCTGGTCCACCCAGTCCCAGATGAATCCGCCCTGCAGGTGCGTATGAGCATACATTATGTCCCACTGGCGGTCCAGCGAACCATTTGAGTTACCCATGGCGTGGCTGTACTCGCAGGCTGTGTATGGCATGTTCTTCAGGTCAGTAATACACTCTGTAAGCTCTTTGGTGTCAGAGTACATAGGCACGAACATGTCGGTATTGGGCTCGCGTTCGGCTCTCTCATACACTACGGGCCTTCCCATGCCGTCCTTTTCGAGGGCCTTGAGTACTTTGTAGGTGTTCTCGAAATTGACTCCGTTGCCGGCCTCGTTGCCAAGTGACAGGAGGGTGACGCAGGGGTAGCCTGCTGTCCTGAAGTACATGTTGAGCGTCCTGTCGAGGTGCTTGGCGTACCATTCGGGTTTACCGGCGAGGGTCACGCCTTTTTTGTAGCCCATTCCGTGGGACTCGATGTTGGCTTCGTCATAGACGTAGAATCCAAGACGGTCGCAGAGCTCGTAGAACTCTCTTGACTGAGGATAGTGGCAGGTACGTATGGCATTGATGTTGGCTTTCTTCATCAGCTCCAGGTCCTTAAGCATCAGCTCGCGGGTGACATAATGTCCCGTCCAGGCATCGTGCTCGTGGAGGTTTACGCCCTTGAACTTGACCGGCTGACCGTTCACCAGCAACACCTTGACTTCATTCTCGCCGTCCATGGCGGAGACTATCTCGATACGGCGGAACCCCACGTCGAAGCGGGTGTATTCCTCGCCTGCCTTCACCACAAGAGTATAGAGCTCGGGAGTCTCGGCGCTCCATTTGCGTACGCCGGGGATAATGTGCACAGGCGTTTCGCAGTCCTGGTACACTTCCTGCTCACCGGTAGCCACGAGTCCGCCATCGGCATCGATCAGCTCGTACTCAATCTGCACGGGTGCATCGGAGCGCATCCTCAGACGGAACACTCCGTTCTCGAGCTTCTCGTCAAGCGTGGATACTACATTGAAATCAAATCCGTTGTCTTCCGCTTCGCTGGACAGGTACACGTCCCTCTCGATGCCGCTTATGCGCCAGAAATCCTGACACTCCAGGTAGGATGCCGCCGTGTAGCGATAGGTCCTGAGCACCAGCTCGTTGCTGCCGGGCTTCACCAGAGCGGTGATGTCGTAGCGCGCCAGGTCCTTGGAATCCTCACCGTAGCCGGCGAACACTCCGTTGACGTACACGTAAGTGCCTGACTTGATGCCGCACAGATTGAGGTACACGGCTCTTCCTTCCCATCCTGCGGGCAGATCGAAGCACCTGTGGTAGAATGCCGCAGGCACTGCCTCAGGAAGCCTGGGAGGCTCCGGCTTGTAGGGGCAGAAATCGTAGGGGTGGTTGGTATAGATGGGTGTGCCCCAGCCCTGTACTTCCCAGTTGCCGGGGACCTCTATGCGGTCCCATTGGAGCTCTTCTCCGGGAAGCTCAGGCATGTCACGGTGGTCTTCGAAATATTTGAAGTCCCATGTACCGTTCAGGTCGTAGTAGTTTGCGCTCTCCCGGAAATCCCTGCTGAGGGCTTCCTCACGGCTGCGGTACCAGATCAGCTCGGTCCTCTTGGATTGTACATTGATGCCGGTGGTGCTCACGTCCTGCCATGCAGGGAGAGCGGAAGCGGCTGCGAGAAGCGTAAAGACAGTAGATAGAATCATTGACTGTTAGTAGTTTATTGCATGTCGTCGGTTTTGGGTTTCAGTACAGTCAGCTGTACTATGAGGGCGAGGGCGGTCACTATGCCCAGCACCGCGAAGGCGGCGCCAAGGTTGCCCGCATCCTGCATGCGACCCAGCACAAGGGTGCACACATAACCCATTGCGACTCCGATAGTGTTCATGAATCCGTATGCGGTGGCGCGGAGCCTGCCGGGGACGAACTGGCAGAGTATGGGCATGTTGTTGGTGTCGAACATTCCGTAACCGACACCGAACAGCAGACCTGCTGCTACTGCTGCAGCGAGTCCTTCACCCAGACCTATCAGTACCAGGGCGGGGACCATCATGGCCAGTCCTATGGCGCTGGTATAGACGCGGCCCTTGAGGTTCTTCTTGACCCATCTGTCAGAGAGCGGTCCTCCGATCAGTACTCCAAGCAGCGAAGAGGCCGCAATGGTGATGGTCGCTATAGGGCCGGCCTGCTCCATGGGGATGCCGAGGCTCGTCTGGAAGAGGGTAGGGAGCCAGTTCTTGGTTGCCCAGCCAGGCATCGACGAGGATGCGAAGAAGAACAGTATCGCCCAGAAGGCCATGTTGGAGAAAATGAGCCCGAAAGACTTCCAGATAGATTCCTTGGGAGCGGCCGCGGCCTGCACTTTGACTTCTGCGGGTTTGCGGTTTTCCTTGAGTGTAAATACCAGCAGTACTGCATAGACCACGCCTATGATACCGAACCAGTGGAAGGTCTGCTGCCAGCTGAGAGCACCCGCGAGAGAAGCACCGAAGCCGCCCAGGGCCTGACCCAGATAGAGGCCGGTCATGTGGATACCCACTGCCAGCGAACGGGATTTGCCGCTGTGATAGTCGGCTATGAGCGAGAGACTCGAAGGGATGTACAGCGCTTCGCTCACTCCCATCAGTCCGCGAAGGAGCTTGAGCTGGCTGAAGGTCGTGCAGTAACCCATGAGCAGGGTAACCACGGACCAGACTGCCAGCGAGCCCACTATCAGCCACTTGCGGCTGAGGCGGTCGGCTACCGTGCCGGCGAAGGGACTGACAAACGCGTAGATGAGCAGGAATATGCCCATCAGCGCTCCGAATGCCTCAGCGCTCTGGAGCTCAGCTATATCGAGAGCCATGTACTCCCTCATGGTGGAGAGCATCTGGCGGTCCATGTAATTGAGCAGGGCCACCACCCACAGCATGGCTACTACCAGCCAGGGGTAAATCTTGGATATCTTGGATGACATAGCTTTAGAATTTCAGGGTGAAAATGCGGGGACTGCGTACACCGGGCTTAAGCTCGCCTCCGGCGACCACGATGCTGCCATTGGGGAGTACGGCGACTCCGGGTCCTGCAAGAGCGCAGGCTGGCTCGTCGCAGAGCAGTGCCCAGCTCTCATCAGCAGGGTCGAAAGCCCAGACCTCGCTGCGGAAGCGGTACTCGGCCGGCTCCTTGGAGAGGTAGGGGATGCGGTCTTCGGGGGTGTTGTGCAGGGCCCTTGCGAAAATTTCGCGGTTTACTCCTCCTACAATGGCAAGTCTCCCGTCAGGGAGAGTCACGCCGGTCGTGCCGGTAAAGGTCCCATCGTCAGGGATGCCTGGAGCCTCAGTCCACTGTCCGTCCTGCAGGCAAATGCCGCGGGGGCTCACTTCCAGGGTTTCGGGATTGAATCCGCCCCAGACATAGAGCTTCCCGCCGGCAGCAAAAGCAACAGGCTGTACCAGGGGCTCAGGCAGCTCGGCCACCTGTGTCCAAATGTATTCGCCTATCTTGCAGGCAAATACGCCTTTGGTTCCTGCGCCGCCTACCAGATACAGGCACTCTCCGTCAGAGGTCCAACCGGCCTGCTCCATAGGTACGGGAAGCGCAGGAAGCGGCTTCACGACGGCCTGGCAGTCTTCGCCAAGGCTTACTTCATATACTTTGTCCGTAGTCTGGCCGTTGACATTGCCTCCGGCAAAAATGAGGGCCCCTTCTACAGCGAAAGTGGCACCGTATGCCGTCGAGTCGGGCAGCAGCCCGGCGTGATTCCATGCCGCTCCGTCATGGGCCCAGATGTCGCGGTAAACCTTTTTAGCGCCGCCTTCAAGCAGGGATTTCTCCGGGAAATTAGCACCTCCGGCGACCAGCGTAACGTCACCGATGACGCCGCAGAAAGGTGCGGAAACCCCCTTTGCGTATGCGGCATTGGGGATGGGGACGAATTCTTGTATCATATCATGCTCTTGGTTGCAACAAGCCGCGGCGAGGACAAGAGCCACCGCCGCGACCGTTGTTGGGACAATGCTCCTCATCGCCGCCTACAGGACGTTGCAGCGTGAGAAGAAATCGATTGCTTCGAGCTGGGCGCGCAGCTCCTTCTCCTCTTCGGGAGTCACATTGCGCCAGGGGACGCGGTTGGGTCCGAGGTCGAGGCCTATGAGTTTCATGATGCGCTTGCCGCCCACGATGTTGCCGCGGAAATTGCAAATCACGTTGATGACGGCCTGGGAGTAATCCTGGAGCTCGCGTGCCTTGGCGAGGTCGCCCGCTGCCCATGCTTCACCAATGGCTACCTGGACGCGGCCGTTGTAGTTGGTGGTGCCGCAGATGCCGCCCTGTGCTCCGCCCTGTGCGAGCGAAGGCAGGTAGGTCTCGTCCTGACCGTGGAGCATGTCGTACTTGCCGTCCTTGTAGAGGCGGCACTGGTTGTACTCGTACAGGCTCTCGAAAGTATATTTGATGCCGGCGAAGTTGGGGATGCGTCCGTCCACTGCCTTGAGCAGCTCAAGCATGGGGAGGAAGCAGCCGTTGAAGGCCGGGATGTGGTAATAGTAGAAGGGGAGCGAAGGGGCTGCGCCGGCTATTGCCTCGCAGTATAGTACGAGCTCCTCGATGCGGCCAATCTTGGGGAAGGGAGGTGCCATGGAGCCGATGCCCCAGGCTCCGATCTGCTCGGCGTGGCGGGCGAGCTCGGCGGCCTCGCGCAGGCAGCAACTGCCCACGTGGACTATTACCTTGAAGCCCTCAGGTGCAGCTTTCACCCAGGCTTCTGCAAGGGTCTTGCGCTCCTCGGGGGTAAGCATGTAGCCCTCACCGGAGGAACCGTTGATGAATACTCCCTTGAGCCCGTTCTTCGCAAGCATTGCGGCGTATGCGGGGATCACGTCGGGATTGATGTCGCCGTTAGGCTTCATCGGAGTGAAGGGGGCGTCGATAAGACCGATAATTCTTTCCATAGTGGTATTGGTTATTTAAGTTCTTTCAATTTGAATGACTGGAAGGTCATGTGGGCCTGCGAGCTCTCGTAGAGTATGCCCACGGTCTTGCGGTCAACCATAGTGAGGCAGGAGTAGCCCCAGCTGTAGCCTTCGTCCAGCAGGACTTCATTAGGCCATGTGAGGCCGCCGTCGTAGCTGAGCTTCACGGTGATATTGCGCCTGTCGCGGCCGTCGGCGGGGTTGGAGAACAGCAGGATGTCGCGTCCGAGGCAGTTGTCAGCGGCTTTGACGGCTATGATGCTGGCCATGCACACGGGCTCGACGAGCTTACCGTCGGAAGGATGCACCTCCCAGCTGTGTCCGAGGTCGCGGGTGGTATAGACTGTGCGTCCGGTGCGGCGATTGTCGCGCATGTTGAGCATGAGAACTCCCGGCTCGACCTCTACCACCTGTGACTCGGTGGTATTGATCTTGGCGTATTCGTGCACGTGCCAGCTAAGGCCGCGGTCGGTCGAATACATGATGCCGGCCGCGGGTGTGCGGTCCGGCTCCTGATGCTGGAAGGGGACTACCAGAGTGCCGTCGGCCATAGTGATGCCGAGTCCGGGTCCCTGGAAGGTAAACAGCCACTCGGGCCTCTTTATCTGTCTCGTAAGATTCTCCGGGACACTCCAGCTGATGCCGTCGTCAGTCGAGCGGGACATCATCAGCTGCGGGGTATCGGATGGCTCGAATCCGTTTCCGGCAGACCACCATGCGGCTTTTCCTGGTTTGCCGTGGATCCATGCAGCGAAAAGCAGCAGGTCTCCGGTGACCTCGTCGAGGACTATGCAGGGATCGCCGATTCCATTCTGATCCTGGGGGAGTCCTCCCCAATGCCCCATATCCATTGCGACTGTCATTGGCTCCCAGCTGAGGCCTCCGTCCGTGGAGCGGCTCACGCCCACGTCAATGTCGCCCTGCAGGTCGCCGGCACTGCGGCGGCGAATGTCGTAGCATGCGACGAGGGTACCTTCCCTGGTTGTTACGAGTCCGGGGATGCGGTATGCGGTCACTCCGTCGTCGCCCCAGCTGCGCACCTTGCGTGCGAGGCGGTGGCATATCGCGCCGCTTTCATCAATCTGATATCCTTTGGCTTTGATCTTGAGTCTGAACGGCTTGTCCAGCTTTCGGATGCGTGATCCGTCTATGTTGATGACCAGCTTGCCATCCTTGAAAGCATAGTTCCTAAGTGCCTTGCAGGGCAGGCCTTTGGCTGTTACTTTAAACTCCGGGGCTGCGCCCTCGGGTATTGTCACTGTAGCTACTGCTATGTCGGTGTCAGTCAGGACCGGTACCTGCAGATGCTGTACGGCTATTGCGAGCAGAAATGAGAAGAGTGTAGCGGTCATCATCTTAATGTCTGTGGTTAGTTTTCAAATATAACAATTTTATTTGACACTTCGGCCCGCATGCATTATTTTTGTGCTTCCTATGATTGAGACATTGCTAATAGCTCTGGCGCTTGCTATGGACTGTTTTACGGTCTCCGTAGTGAGCGGCGTGATAGTGCGCAGGACCCGCTGGCCGCTGATCCTGAGGCTCGCACTCCTGTTCGGATTCTTCCAGGGTGCCATGCCCGTTCTCGGATGGCTCCTTACCAGGAGTTTCAGCGCCTATATCCATGCTTTCGACCATTGGATTGCCTTCGGTATGCTGGCGTTCATAGGAGGCAAGATGATAGTGGATTCCTTCCGTGAGGAGGGAGCCGCTCCGTCCATCAATCCTGAGTCTGTCCGCACCGAATTTGCACTTGCCGTAGCCACCAGCATCGACGCCCTGGCGGTAGGCATAACCTACGCCTGCACCGGATACGACACTTTAGGCAGCCTTGTACTGCCGGTTCTGGTGATAGGTGCAGTATCGTTTGGAATGAGCATTGTCGGCTTCCTGCTCGGCAGGCGCTGCGGCGATGTCGTCACACGCAAAATGCGGCCCGAGCTGCTTGGCGGCATCATCCTGCTTGCAATAGGCGTCAGAATTTTAATAGAACACCTGTCATAATGAAGAACAACCTGCTTAAGACCTGGCTGCTCAACGCCCGCGAAGCTGCTACCGCTCAGAGTACCGTACCTTCCATACTTGCGGTAGTGCTCGCTGTCGGAGCGCCCGGATTCAATGTCTGGATGGCCATCCTGGCCGTACTTGGCGTCAAATGCGCCCACCTCGCGATGAACCTTATCGATGACCTCCATGATTACCATGCCGATATGCTTGGCGACCGTGTGGGCGTGGTCCGTGAGGGTTTCAAGGCCTATACAGCCAAGTATCCCTACCTCGTGGACGGCTCATCGTCTGAGAAGGGTCTCAAGGCCGCCATCGCCGTTTTCAGCGGAGTGGCTCTGCTGTGCGGCGCAGGGATAGTTGCTTTCCGCGCCCTCGAGGGTGGCTTGCTCGGCTTCGGAGTACTCACTATGGCAGCCTGTGTGCTGTTCACCGTCATCCTTGGGTGGTTCTACTCGGCTCCGCCGCTCAAGCTCGCATTCCGTGGCGCCGGCGAGGTCGTCATAGGTCTCATCTTCGGTCCACTGCTCATGACAGGCATGA
>CAMZEI010000022.1 GCA_947305815.1 uncultured Bacteroidales bacterium
TACGGAAGACTGGAACGCAGTCCTGGTGGAGCCGCCGTGCTATCGTTGAAATCTCTGCAAAGATAGCTGCTTTCTTTGGAATCGAGGCACGTCTAGGATTTAACTTATCGAAGTTATGCTGCTCGAATTTGCGATTCTATCGAAGTTTATTATAGTTAAATTTTGATTTTATCGAAGTTTGCGTATATTCGCATTGTAAAAACAATGATATGATGACCGTTCAGCAGTTACTATCTATCCTTTCTTCGCAGAAAGAGGAACTCGAAGCAAATGACCTGACCTCCTTTGTGAGCCGCTATGAAGAACCGCTTATCAAGCTTGACAGTAAGATGGCCCAGGTTGTTATCGGGGTAAGGCGTAGTGGTAAGTCGACAATATGTGAGAAAGTCCTGCGTGAGAAAGTGGGGGACTTTGCTTACGTCAATTTCGACGATGAGCGTCTTGTCTCACTCAAGACAGATGAGCTTGACACCCTTCTAGAGGCTTTGTACAGGCTGATCGGGGATTTCAAGTATCTGTTCCTGGATGAGATTCAGAATATCGATGGGTGGCAATTGTTTGTCAACCGGCTCCTGAGGCAGAAGATTCATATCCTCATCACTGGGTCAAACTCCAAGCTGCTCAGCAGCGAGCTGATGACACACCTGACTGGCCGGCACAACCGGATCAACCTGTATCCGTTTTCGTTCTCCGAGTATTGCAGCATAACTGGCGTTGATACCAAGTCATACTCGACCAAAGCCAGAGCCTTGCGTAAAACGGCTCTAGAAAAGTATTTGGAGGACGGCGGCTTTCCGGAACTGATATCAGAGACAAACCGGGCTGGATATGTAAGTGGCCTGGTCAGTGCCATCATCAATACAGATATCGCCAAGCGTTTCAAGATTCGTCACAAAGACGTGCTTAGACGTATGGCCACCTATCTGTCGGACAATTACTGCCAAGAGTTTGTTGCCAAGAATGTTGCAGAGGAGTTTGGAATATCAGACCATACGGCCGAAAATTACTACTCTTACCTTAAGCAGGCTTTCCTGCTGATCGGCATCAACAAATTCTCATTCAAGAGCAAAGACAGGATCAGGAACGAGAAGGTATATGTGGTTGATACAGCCCTGGCCACAGATAAAGAGGGGACTATCGCCAGCGAGAACCTGGGCTGGCGTCTTGAGAACATCATCTGCGTGGAACTTCTGCGGCGGTGCAAACCTCTTTTCCGGGATCTGTTCTATTTCAAGACTGCAAGCCGCGAAGTAGACTTTGTTGTGTCAGATGGGGGGAAGCCTGTTGAACTGATCCAGGTCAGCTATGACATTTCTACTCAGAAGACACGAAATAGAGAACTCAATGGTCTGCTGGCAGGAGCGAAGGCTCTCAAATGTGATAAGTTGACTCTGATTACATTCGATACGGCCGAGACCGTCACAATGGGAGATAAGACCATTGAGATTGTGCCTGCCATAGACTGGCTTTGCCAGAGATAATGACGACAATAAATAGCAAACAGCCCCGGCAGAGTGTATCTGTCGGGGGGCAGTCCTTCGGAGGTGAACCGGGAGGAGGCCTTGCCTATGCGGGCGATGGTGGTTTCTTACTTCCCGATGCAGAAGCGTTGGAAGATGGTGGAGAGGATGTCCTGGGAGGTAATTTCGCCGGTGATGGAGCTTAGGGAGCCGATGGCGGAGCGGACATCTTCGGCAAGGAGATCGGCGGTGAGGCCGGAGTCAAGCGAGCACAGAGCCTGCCGTAAAGATGCCGCGGCGGCTAGAAGGGCGGCGTGATGGCGGGCGTTGGTGACGAGAACAGTGTCTCCATGAAGTGAGGCGGTGGGGGAGGCGGCGACTATAGCGGAGCGCAGCTTGTCGAGGCCGGCGCCAGTAGGCGCGCAGATTGACAGCGCCCCGGAATCCTTCCCGCTCATCAGATCAGCCTTGCCATAAACCGTAATCAGCTTCTGGCAGGAAGGGTCGGTCATGGCCCGGACGGCGTCTGTCACCGGAGTGTCATATCCGTGAACGGTCGGGTCCTCGAGGCAAATTACTAAAAACGCCTTCTTAATAGACTCCAGAGTCCTGCCTATGCCCAGCCGCTCGACCGTATCGGAGGACTCCCTTATCCCTGCAGTGTCAATAAATCTGAATTCCAGCCCGTCCAGCACTATGCGCTCCTCAACTGTGTCCCGGGTCGTACCGGGGATATCGGAGACTATCGCTCGGTCCTCGCCCAAGAGGGCGTTGAGCAGGGTGCTCTTGCCGCTGTTGGGCTCGCCGGCGATAACGACCGGAATCCCCTCGCGTATGGCGTTGCCGGCGCGGAACGAATCCGCCAGAGCTGTGCAGCGCCCGAGGGCTTCTTCCATCAGACGGCGCAACTCGGACCTGTCCGCAAACTCCACGTCCTCTTCGCTGAAATCCAGCTCCAGCTCCAGCAGGGAGCAAATCTCCAGCATCCTGTCACGCAGCCCTCGCAACTCAGCCGAATAACCTCCACGCAGCTGTCCGAGTGCAACGCGGTGAGCATATTCGCTCTCAGCTGCTATCAGGTCGGCTACGGCCTCGGCCTCGGCAAGGTCCATGCGGCCGTTCAGGAAAGCCCTGCGGGTGAATTCTCCAGCCTCGGCAGGACGGGCCCCCGCCTCACAGAGCAGGGTCATTATGCGGCCGATTATATACGAAGAGCCGTGGCAGCCAATCTCGACGCAGTCCTCGCCGGTGTAGCTGTGCGGAGCGCGAAAGCAGCTCACCAGCACCTCGTCCACCCCGGGGATTTCCCCGAAGCGTACGCTGCCGGCTTCCAGCGGCCGCGAAGACCGCAGCGTCACAACCTTGCCCAGCACCTCATAGCAGCCCGGACCGCTCAGGCGTACGACACCTATCGCCCCACCCGTCGCAGTGGCGGGGGCGCAAATAGTGTCTTCGAGCTGCAGTTGCATCGCTACTTGTCGCCGTTGATAAAGCCCCTCAGCAGCGAAGTCGCAGGGACCTGACGGTCGCTTACGGGAGTGAAGTAGCTGAGGAACTTCAGAAGCCTGTTAGCCTCGCTGTACTCCGGACGGTTGTGCCGCACGGTCGCGAGTATCCTCTCGGCATGTGCGCGCAGCACCGCGAATTCAATGAGGTATGTGGAATTGAACAGCACGTCGGCCTCCTCCTGATAGGGATATATCCACTTGACCTCGGCGCGGCGCACATTGGGCCAGTTGGAGATAGTCTGCTCGGCGGTGAATGAGCCGTTGTTGTAGTCGCGCACTATTCTGCGCAGCAGACGGTTGTCGCTCGTGGGGATGGAGTTATGGTCGTCCAGCGATATGCTGGTAAGGGTCGAAATGAATATCTTGAACAGTTTCTCTCGCTCGACCTTCGGCAGGAGCTTCGGGTTGAGGGCGTGGATGCCCTCGATGAGCAGGATGTTGCCCTCGTCGAGGCGCAGGCGCTTGCCGTTGTGCTCGCGCATCCCGGTGACGAAATTGTACTCGGGGACCTCGACTTCGCGGCCTGAGAGCAGCTTCATCACATCCTTCTCCAAATAGGCGTGGTCCACGGTGTCGAAATTGTCGAAATCGTAGCTGCCGTCAGGGAGCTTGGGAGTATCTGCCCGGTTTACGAAATAATCGTCGGTGCTGAACGATATGGGTCTCAGCCCACAGGCCTTGAGCTGGACGCTCAGGCGCTTGCAGAACACACTCTTGCCGCTGCTGGAGGGGCCAGTGATGAGCACCACCCTCACGCCGTCGTTGTGGTAGCGCCTGTCGATTTCCTCGGCTATGCTCACTATCTTCTTCTCCTGGAGTGCTTCCGCCACCTGGATAAGTTCGCTGGCGCGCCCTTCCGCGCATGCTTCGTTGACGTCTCCTACGTTTCGCAGGCCCATGATATTGTTCCAGCGCATGGACTCGGCAAACACGTCGAAGGTCTTGGGCTGGTCGAACAGGGGAGCGAGCTCGGTGGGGGTGTGGCGGTCCGGAACGCGCAGCAGCATGCCGTCGCGGTAGGGCTCCAGCCCCCAGACATCCAGGTAGCCGGAGGACGGCACCAGTGCGTCATAGTAATAGTCCGGAGTCCCGTCCAGGGTATAATAGCTTATGTAAATCTGACCGCAGGTCTCGAGGAGCTTCACCTTGTCCTCGGCTCCGAGCGAGCGGAAGAGGTCTATTGCATCCTCCACATGGATCTCGAAACGGCGGAAAGGCAGGTTGAGGGCCACGATGTCGCGCATCCTCGTGCGTATCTTCTCGATGTCCTCGGGGCTTACGGGTGTCATGCCGGAAATCTCGCAGTAGAATCCCTTCGAAATGGGCCTGCGCATCGTCAGCTTCGCTCCCGGGAACAGGTCGTGCACCGCCTTGCTCAGCAGGAAGCACAGCGAGCGGCAATACACATTGCGTCCGCTGTAGCTGCTGTAATCCAGGAACTCGACGTCCAGGTTGTTGAAGACCCTGAATTTGAGGCCCTGTACCACATTGTTGACCTTGGCGGCCAGTATGGGCAGGGGTCTGTCGAAATCAAAAAGCGAAAGGCATTCGATGAGGGTTTTGCCCTCGGTGAATTCCACCGTGGAGTCGGTGTTTTTGCAATAGATCCGTATCATTCCGCGAATTTACAAAAAAATGTAGTATCTTTACACCCCGATTAAATCAATCGGAATTTTCTATGAGTCAACTACATGTCATCAACCACCCGATGATCCAGCACAAGCTGAGCATCATGAGGGACAAGAACACCGGAACTAAGGATTTCAAGATTCTCCTCAAGGAGATTTCCATGCTTATGGGTTATGAGGTAACCCGCGACCTGCCTCTGGAGGACTACCAGATAGAGACCCCTATCTGCCCCATGACAGCCAGGCGTATCTCCGGGCGCAAGCTTGCGATTGTCCCAATCCTCAGGGCAGGACTCGGAATGGTTGACGGACTTGTCAGCCTGGTGCCCGTGTCCAAAGTCGGCCATATCGGGCTCTACCGCAACGAGACCACCCACAAGCCAGTGGTGTACTACTGCAAGCTCCCCGATGATATCCAGAACCGTCTTGTGATTCTTACCGACCCCATGCTCGCAACCGGCGGCAGCGCATGCGACGCCCTTGACATGCTCAAGGAGCGCGGGTGCAACAACATCCGCCTGATGTGCCTCGTAGCGGCTCCCGAAGGCATCGAGGCCGTACAGCGCAGGCATCCCGACGTGGATATCTATGTCGCTGCGGTGGATGACCATCTCAACGATGACGCGTACATCGTACCGGGTCTGGGTGACGCCGGTGACCGCATCTTCGGAACGCAATAAAGAACAGAGCGCCGCGGCGCTCTTTTTTGTTAATAACTATCGTAGTATTTCGCCTCCCGGGGCGAGACCTTGTTCATGTTGTCGAGCAGGTCCTGGTTGGTCTTGTACTCGTCCATCAGCTGGAGCATGAAGTTCATGGCCTCAGTAGGGTTCATATCGGCTAGAAGCTTGCGAAGTATCCATATCCTCTGTCCTGCGGACTTCTCGTAGAGCAGGTCGTCACGCCTCGTGCCGGACAGTACCACGTTGACTGCGGGGAAGATACGGCGGTTGGCAAGGGTCCTGTCAAGCTGGATTTCGCTGTTGCCGGTGCCCTTGAATTCCTCAAATATAACGTCGTCCATCTTGGAACCGGTCTCGGTGAGGGCGGTGGCAAGTATGGTGAGCGAGCCGCCTCCTTCGATGTTGCGGGCAGCGCCGAAGAAGCGCTTGGGCTTCTGGAGCGCGTTGGCATCGACACCGCCGGTCAGGACCTTTCCGGAAGCCGGCTGTACCGTGTTGTAGGCACGTGCGAGCCTGGTTATGGAATCCAGCAGGATCACCACGTCGTGGCCGCACTCTACAAGCCTGCGGGCCTTTTCAAGCACCATGTTGGCCACCTTGACATGCCTTTCCGCCGGTTCGTCGAAGGTGGAGGCTACGACCTCGGCCTTGACGCTGCGGGACATGTCGGTGACCTCCTCGGGGCGCTCGTCGATGAGCAGGACTATCTCGTACACCTCAGGGTGGTTGTCTGCAATTGCATTGGCTATACTCTTTAGCAGCATGGTCTTACCGGTCTTGGGCTGAGCTACTATGAGGCACCTCTGGCCCTTGCCTATAGGCGAGAACATATCCACAATACGGCAGGAGACATCGCCCTGGTGTCCGTTGCCAAGGAGGTTGAACTTCTTGTCCGGGAACAGGGGAGTGAGGAAGTCGAACGGGACGCGGTCGCGGATGAACTCCGGAGAGCGGCCGTTGACCGTCTTGATGCGTACAAGAGGAAAGTATTTGTCTCCCTCGCGAGGGGGACGGATCTCACCGCAGACGGTGTCGCCCGATTTCAGGGCGTTCTGCTTAATCTGGGCCTGGGAGACATAGATGTCGTCCGGGGAGCCCAGGTAATTGTAGTCAGAGGAGCGCAGGAATCCGTATCCGTCAGGCATAATCTCCAGTACTCCGGTGGCCTCGACGGTACCCTCGAATTCGGGTGCCTTGGGTCTCGGCTGCGGCTGCTGGGGCCTGGGCTGCAGGGGCAGCTGAGGTCTGGGCTGCTGCTGTTGCTGCTGAGCCTGCTGAGGATTCTGCTGCTGAGGCTTCTGCTGGTGCTGAGGCTGCTGTGGCTTGGGCTGCTCAGGCTGGGCCTGCTTTGCTTCGGGGGCAGGCTGCTGAGCCTTCTGGGGCTCCGCCGGGGCTGCCTTAGGCTTGCGGCCGCGCTTTTTGGGCTCCGCGGGTGCTGCGGGTGCTGCGGGTGCTGCGGGGGCTGGCTTCACCTCCTCTGCCGCCTTAGGCTCCTGCACGGGCTTAGTTTCCTGCTTTGCCTCCTGAGGCGCGGATTTCTCCTTGCGGGGACGGCCCCTCTTGGCTCTGGGCTTCTCCGGCCCTACATTCTGCGATGCCGCCTTGGCCTCTGCATCGAGGATGGCATACGCGATATTCTCGTCGTCAATGCGCTTGGTTACTTTGACGCCTAATTCTTTTGCAATAGGTTCGAGCTGCTCTCTACTCATCTGGCTGAGCTCGAATAAGCTGTGAGGCATATTCAGTATTTTAATGATTGCGGAAGGGGAGAAAACCCCGTCCATAAATGACGGCACAAAGATAGGAATAATTATTGATTATCCCAATAGCTGCTGCTCTTCTTGAATCTCAGCAGATCCGCCAGCGCGGCTGCATTTGCCCTTATGAGGAAGTTGTACGACTGCCACTGTCCGAGCGGCACCCAGTTGACCGAAATGGTGAAGCAGTGAAGCGCGTAAGTGGCGCTGATCTGGGTCGTGGTTATCTGCTTCGCCTGGAAGTCGTAACCGCTGGAGGCCTGGGCCGAGAGGCGGCTGTCGATCTTGACGTTGGCCGTGACTCCGAGGGTCTGGGTAATCTTGTCGGTGGTGGTGAGCTTCTCGTCCTCCATGCTGTAGGACCTGGACATGCTCAGGTTGTAGTTCAGGTTCATCGACCAGGGGACGTTGGGGTTGGTGTAGTACAGCCAGCCTCCAGGGACATACTCGCCTGTTATGGGGTGGGTGTAAATCCTCTGGTAGTAGTCAGCCACGTTGCCCGGCGTACCGCTGCCGTCGTTGCCCTTGATCTTGCCGTCTCCGGAGAGGGAGTAGGAGGCCGACAGCGAAGCGTTGGTGAGCCTCGCCAGTCCCTGGCCTGCCAGCACTGCGAACTTCACGTTGCGCTTGCCCTCCGCATCTATGGAATAGGGGTCGAAGCCGGCGCTCATGCTCATGTTGACCTTGCTGAACAGGTTGGTGGACATGGACATGGAGATATTGTTCATCCTGAACTCCTCGGCGAGGAAGTTGTAGCCGGTGTTGATGCTCAGCTGGTCGATGAGCTTGACCTTCTTGCTGCCCGTACCGGTGGAGTCCTTGGGGTCGCGTATCTTGGCTTCGAGGTTGTTGCCTATTGACAGTGAGGCCGTTGCGGACCTTCCCTTGCCCGGGGCGGAGTACATCTGGCCAGTGTAGATGTTGTACTGGTATTCCTTCTCGGTGCCGGTAGCGTCGGTGTAGTTCAGGGTACGGTAACCGTTGGCGTAGGTGCCGAGCTCAGGGCTCAGCGACAGCGACATGGACGGGGATACGACATGCCTTAGGGCCTGCAGGCGGCTGCCTCCTCCGAAGTTGATCATACCGTACAGCCGGGTGCTGGCCGACATTGATGCCGAATAAGACTGCGTTATGCCGAAGTGCTTGAACTGCCCGCTCTTGACCTCCACCAGGGCATTGGTCTCGGGGTCATAGACATAATCTGTCTTGCCGAACATCCAGTTCATGCCGTATGATACGGAGGGGGTGACATTGATGTACTTGAACAGGGCGAACGACGGCAGACCTATGCTGAAATTGTGCGTCATGCCGTTGTTGAACTTGTCCATGAATCCCGGCTGGCCGAATTCGGAAGCCTTGAAGTTGATCTTGTTCTGGAATGAGGTACTGTAGCCGAACGAAATCTTCTCGTAGAATCGCTCCTTGCCCACGCGGACCTTGCGCTTGAACGGGTACATGGTGCTGACGGAGAAGCTGATGTTAGGCAGTGAGAATGCGTAGGAGCTGTCTCGCGAGTTCTGGCTGTGCAGGAGGTTGAGCGACAGGTTGAATTTGCCGTCCCAGTTCTTGGACCATGACATGGATGAAGATGCCTGGTTCTGCAGAGCTTCGGTCACGCTGCGGGAGTTGTACCGGCTGTTGGAAGGGCTGGAGAAGTTGACCGAGGCGCTGAACGTGGTCCCCGGGTGCGACTTGCTGTCCTGCGTGTGCGACCACTTGATACCGAAGTTGGTGCTCTCGTAGTAGTCCGTGCTGCCTTTCTCGCCGGTCTGGTCCTTGGAATAGTTGATGCCGAAGTTGCCGTTGAACTTGTAATTGACCTTGTATCTGGAATTTATGTCCAGAGCCCAGGAGCCGAGGGTGTAGTAGTCTCCGGTTACGGAGATGTCGAAATAGTCCCCGAATACGAAGTACATGCCGGCGTCCCTGAAGTAGAATCCTCGGGCGGTCTCTTCACCGAAAGACGGCATCAGGAAACCCGTAGCCCTCTCCGGCCTCTTGGGGATGAATCCGAAGGGTATCAGCAGCGGCAGGTCCACGTCCTCCACGACGAGGTGCGCCGGACCGAACACCGTCTTCTGTGTCGGCTTGGTCATGACCTTGGCCGATGACAGGGCCAGATAGTAATGCGGCTCTTCCGCGTCGCAGACCGTGTAAATGCCGTCCTTGATGTTGATGGAGTTGTCCTCCAGCATCTTTATCTTCTTGCCGCGCAGGTCGCCCTCGTCGTCCTTGGTGTTCATGTTGAGGATGTATGCCTGCTTGGTGTTGAAGTTGTACCGTACTTCGTCCATCTCGTAGGTCTTGCCCCTCTGGGTCATGACGGGCTTGCCTACCCATTCGTGGGTGAGGGTGTCGAGTTTACCGTAGGCGTGGACTACGCCGGTGTTCATATTGTAGTCCATGTATTCGGCGGTAAGGGACATGTCGTCGTACTCGACCTTGACTTCACCATAATAATATATGAGGCGCTGGCCGTCGGAGAAACGCTCGATGATGGAGTCGCGGGCGTTGGAGAACGCGGGGCGATGCAGCGAACTCTTCTGCATCAGACTGAGCGAATCTATGCGCCAAAGCGAGTCCCGGACGCGGAGCGAATCGAGCCTTGCGAGCTCCAGCGAATCCGGCGGAGGGGGGAGTGTCTTCTCGGCAATATTGTCGAAAATCAGCCCCCTGTTGCGGCGGTTCTGTGCATTGGCTTGCACTCCGGACAACATCCAGAGTGTCAGTGCAGTCGCCAGGACTGCCAGCCATGTGCACTTCTTACGCATTTTTTGCTATTTTTGCAATCTACAAATGTACTACTATTTTCTTAAAAGAGCAATCTGTGTGCTGGCTTTAGCCATGTGTGCCGTACTCTCTTATGCCCAGGGAGACATGAAACTCACGGCAGTGCACATAGATGCCGGTCATGGCGGTCACGATCCCGGTGCAGTCAGCAAGGATCGTAAGACCTACGAGAAAACCCTCACCCTGGATATCTCCCGCCGTCTCGCATCCAAAATCCGCGAACGCTGTCCGGAGGTCAAAGTAACCATGTCCCGCGACAAGGATGCATTCGTCTCGCTGGGCGGACGCGCCGATATGGCTAACAATGTTAATGCCAATCTCTTCATCTCCATACATATCAATTCTGCGAAGTCCACTTCGGCTAACGGTTATTCAGTACACTGTCTCGGGCAGTCAAGCCAGGCTAACCGCGACCTCTTCGAGTTCAATATGGACATATGCCGCCGTGAGAACTCAGTTATATATATGGAGGAGGATTATTCTACACGCTACGGTGGGTTCGAGCCGGACAATCCGGAGTCTTATATATTCATGCAGCTGTTGCAGAATGCGCATCTGGAGCAGAGCCTCGATTTCGCGCAGATGGTCTCTGAGAGTCTGGAGAACGGACCGATAAGGTGCAACCGGGGTATCTCGCAGAATCCCTTCTATGTGCTATGGCGCACCGCTATGCCTTCGGTGCTTATCGAGCTGGGATTCATCTCCAATAGCGAGGACTTGGCTGCGCTGCGAAAGCCCGAGAAGCGAGATGAGATTGCGGAGTGCCTCTACAAGGCTTTCGTCCGCTACAAGGAGGCGTACGACCGCTCCGTCTCGACGGAGGAGATTCCGGATCAAGTCCGGAATGACTCTGAAGAGACCCGGAATGACTCTGAAGAGACCCGGAATGACTCTGAAGAGACCCGGAATCTCCAAGAGCCTGCGGTGTCTAAAAAGTACGGCACCCAGATCTTCGCCGGCTCCACGCTGCTGCTGAAAAGTGACCCCCGCTTCATGGGTTACACCCCACTTATCCTCCGCTACGAAAGAGTTTACAGATATATTATCGGGGTGTCAGAAAATGAAGCGGAAGCAAAAAAATATTTTCAATCTATAATTAAAAAATATCCATCTGCTTATTTGGTCGAAATAGAGGGCGACGAGGTGCGTAAAAAGCGCTGATTTGCTTATTTGAATAATTCAAAATAAGCTGCTGGTGCTCACTCGCAGAGATTGAGGATTAAAAAAGATAACGTACTGAAAAACAGTAAGATATACTGCCTAATAAAATTTAATTTGTGTCTCATTATTTAAGGCAAATATTTTTTAATTCCAATAGTTAAAAAGTTTTTTTATCTAAATTTTTTCCACCACTTTTGTGACCCTGATACCTATGGAAAATCAAGAGCGTCATATTAGTGTTTGGAACAACTGTCTGCGCGTGTTCGAGAACCTCGTCGAGCCCGCTCAGTTCAAGACCTGGTTCCTGCCCATCAAGCCGGTCTCTCTGATCGACTCGACGCTTACCGTAGCGGTGCCCTCTGATTTCTTCCGCGAGTATCTCGAAGACGCTTACCTTGACATAATCAAGAAAACCCTCAAGAGGGAGATCGGTGCTGACGCCCGTCTTGTATATGTCAATATCCCCGTGAAGGGCCAGCCTTCGATGACCTATCCCGCCTCGACGGGTCATGCCCCGGTCAACAACCCCATACAGATTGCAACCTGCCAGCCTTCCGGCACTCCCAATCCCTTCGTGATCCCCGGAGTCCAGAAGATTCAGATCAATCCCAGGCTCAACCCGGTATTCTGCTTCTCCAATATAGTAGGTGGTGCCTGCAACAAGATGGCTGTTGCCGCAGGACAGAGTATAGCTGCCGCTCCCGGCAAGACCCCTTACAACCCTCTGTTCATCTTCGGAGGCCCCGGTCTGGGCAAGACACACATCGCTCAGGCAATTGGTGTCGCCATCAAGGAGAAGTTCCAGGACCTCACGGTACTCTATGTAACCGGCAACGAGTTCAAGACCCAGTACATGGATGCCGTCATGGTGCGCAACAAGCTCACCGACTTCCTGGCTTATTACATGAAGATTGATGTCCTCATAGTGGACGACATCCAGGATATGGCGGGCCAGGGCTCCCAGGCGGCCTTCTTCAATGTATTCAACCATCTGCATCAGAACGGCAAGCAGCTTGTGTTCACTTCGGACCGCGCTCCCGTGGACCTGCAGAATTTCGAGGAGAGGCTGCTTTCCCGCTTCAAGTGGGGACTCTCCGTCGAGCTTGAGAGGCCTGACTACAAGACCCGTCTTGAGGCCCTCAAGGCCAGGTGCTTCCGTGAGGGTGTCACTCTCCCGCTGGATGCCCTGGAGTATCTGGCAGCCAATATCAAGACCAATTTCCGTGAGCTCGAAGGAGCTCTCATAACGCTCATTGCACATACTACCATGTCCCGTGACGCCAGTCCTCTCGCCCTTGCCAGGCATCTTGCCGAGAAGCTGGTGAGCGAGCCGCGCCGCGAGATATCGATTGACCGTGTGCAGAGGGCAGTCTGCGAATACTTCAACATTTCCCGCGATGAGATGATATCGAAGTCCCGCCGCCGCCAGATAGTGCAGGCGCGCCAGATCTCGATGTATCTCAGCCGCAACCTGCTGTCCAACTGCTCTCTCGCCACAATTGGCGCTGAGACCGGCGGCAGGGACCATGCCACCGTGCTCTATGCCTGCGGTGCGGTCTCAGACCTCATCAGCACCGACAGGCTTATCAAGAAGTACGTAAGCGACATAGAGAGCATACTCTCTCCCGCTTAGTCTTTTCTTAAACACCCGCCATGCTTGTCGCTCCTTCCATACTGGCGGCCGATTTCCTCAACCTTGGCCGTGATATCGGGATGCTCAACGCATCTGCAGACCTCGTGCATCTGGATGTGATGGACGGTACGCTCGTGCCCAACATCTCGTTCGGCTTCCCGGTGATTGAGGCGGTTAAGGACATGGTCACCATCCCCATGGACGCACATCTGATGGTGGTGCACCCGGAGCGCTGGTTCGAGACCTGCGCCGGCCTGGGTGTGCAGTACCTGAGCTTCCACTATGAGGCGGCGGGACGCAGGACGGCTTCTTTCATCTCGATGATACAGTCCCTCGGCATGAAGGCCGGGATCGCTATAGATCCCGACGTACCGGTGGAGAAACTCTTCCCCTATATAGGCAAGGCTGATTTCTTCCTGATAATGAGCGTGTTCGCAGGATTCGGAGGGCAGAAGTTCATTGAGGAGACCTATGAGCGCATATCCACCCTCAAAGCCGAAATCTCCCGCCGCGGAGCCGCTTCGCTAATCGAAGTCGACGGCGGCGTCGGAGTGGGCAACGCGGAGAACCTGCGTAAGTGCGGAGTGGATATAGCAGTATCCGGCAGTGCAGTCTTCAAGGCACCTGACCCGGCGGGGTACATAGCCGCCATCAGGGTAGCCTGAAAACATATTTTCCAAATTCTTCTTGCAGCTGATTTCTGCCGTCCTCGCTCACTGTCAGTGGCTCCAGGCGGCAGATTTCGTTATACAGTGCCTCCAGCTCGGCCTCAGGGGAGTAAGACTTCCCGGTCAGCTGCTTTAGAGATACCGGATTAGGCAGGTCCTGGGGCCACGCGGTCTGGTTGAGGTTAATGCCTATACCGATTATACTACTGTCCACGAAGGCGTTTGTCACCCTGTGTTCAATCAGTATTCCGCATATCTTGCGCTCGTCCACCCAGATGTCGTTGGGCCATTTGATGCGGGAGCTTACGCCTCTGCTCAGCAGATAGTTGCGTATCCCGAGGGTAGCAAGGCAGCTGACGGCCTGCTCCCCGGCCGCGGGCAGGGCTCCGGGGGCGTACCTCAGCACGATGCTGAAAGTTAGGTTCTGACCGTCCTCCGAATGCCAGCTGTGCTCGCCCTGCCCGCGGCCCGCAGTCTGCCTGCGCGCTGCGATAACTGACAAATTGTCAAGCTCCGCAAAGCGCCTGGAGGCCTCTGCATTGGTGGAATCGGTACTGTCGAGCCAGAGAAGGACTGCCATCTGGGGATTGGTGCTTTTTTTGTTGTATATTTGTCCCACAAAATTAGCAAAGATGCCTCAAAAGAAAAACAATAAAGGAGGTTCCCGCAAGCCCAAGGTGGTACGCATCAACCTCTCGTGGTTATACATCGTCCTTATCATCGGCATAGGCTGGATGCTGCTGCGCAACCAGGGCTCCGCTCCTCAGAAGATCGAGTGGGCGCAGGTGCGCGAAATGGTCCTGAGCGGCGACGTCAAGGAGATTCATTTCGTGCGCAACGATTTCAAGGGCAATATTACAGTGAAGCCCGAGCGTCTGGGCAAGTATGCTTCTGCATTCCCCGGAGGCGAGGTCCCGGCTTCATCGCCGCATTTCTTCTTCCTCGTGTCCGGCAGCTTCGAGCCCGAGAATACCTTCGATGCCCTGAATGAGCAGCTGCCCGCCGACGACCAGGTCAAGATCGTGATGGAGAATGATTCCAGGATCTGGCCTACCATTCTGGAGTGGGTGATTCCTGCGCTGCTGTGTGTCGGCCTGTGGATATTCCTGTTCCGCGGCATGGCTCGTGGCGGCGGTCCCGGCGGCCCCGGCGGCATGAACCCCTTCAATGTGGGCAAGGCCCCCGGCAAGCTGGCTGACAAGAACAAGGTCAACATCACATTCAAGGACGTGGCCGGCATGTACGGCGCCAAAGAGGAGGTCATGGAGATAGTGGACTTCCTCAAGAATCCCCGCAAATACACCGCCCTCGGCGGCAAGATCCCCAAGGGAGCGCTTCTCGTAGGCCCTCCGGGCACCGGTAAGACCCTGCTTGCCAAGGCTGTCGCCGGCGAAGCCAATGTGCCTTTCTTCAGCATCAGCGGCTCCGACTTCGTGGAGATGTTCGTGGGTGTGGGTGCCAGCCGCGTGCGCGACCTCTTCGCGCAGGCCAAGGCCAAGGCCCCCTGTATAGTATTTATAGATGAGATAGATGCAGTCGGCCGCGCCCGTGGCAAGAATGCCGGATTCACCTCCAACGACGAGAGGGAGAATACCCTCAATCAGCTCCTCACCGAGATGGACGGCTTCGGGACTAACAGCGGCGTGATAGTGATTGCCGCGACCAACCGCGCCGACATCCTTGACAAGGCTCTCATGCGCGCCGGCCGCTTCGACCGTCAGATCCATGTCGATCTGCCTGAGCTCAAGGAACGCGAGGAGATATTCAAGGTCCATATGAAGGGACTCAAGGTTGACAAGGACTTCGACGTGGAGTTCATGGCCAAGCACACTCCCGGTTTTTCCGGTGCCGACATAGCCAATGTCTGCAACGAGGCAGCGCTCACCGCCGCCCGCCGCAGCAAGCCGCAGATTGACCGTCAGGACTTCCTGGATGCTGTGGACCGCATAATCGGCGGCCTGGAGAAGAAGGGCTCGATTATTACCCCTGCAGAGAAGTACAGCATAGCCCATCACGAGGCGGGACACGCCGTGGTGAGCTGGCTGCTGCCTTATGCCAATCCTCTGTTCAAGGTGACCCTCGTCCCGAGGGGAAGCGCACTCGGCGCCGCCTGGTACCTGCCTGAGGAGCGCAAACTCTACACCCGCAGCCAGCTGGTTGATGAGATGTGCTCGCTGATGGGCGGACGCGTCGCCGAAGAGATAGTGAACGGCGAGCCTTCGACCGGAGCGCAGAATGACCTCGAGCGCCTCACCCAGATGGCTTACGGCATGATTCAGTACTACGGCATGTCAGACAAGGTGGGTGACCTCTCCTTCTATGATTCCACAGGCTCTCGCGGGTACGAGCTCACCAAGCCCTATTCTGAGAAGACCGCCGAGATCATGGACCAGGAGGTCCGCAAGCTGGTGGACAGCATCCATGAGCGCACCCGCAAGCTGCTGGAGTCCCACAAGGACGCTTTCAAGCAGGTAGCCTCGCTGCTTCTCGAAAAAGAAGTTATATTTGCAGAAGACGTCGAGGCAATCCTCGGCCCCAAAGCCAAACCCGTTGAGCGAGCCGTTTAAACGAATAATCGGAGGTGCCGTATACGGCCTGGCCATCATACTGTCACTGGTGTGGTGGCCCTATGCATTTGTGCCCCTTACGGCGTTCGCCATTATCTGGATGCTGGGGGAGTTCTACTCCGTATCGATGGGTGATGCCCTGAAGCCGGAGAGGATCCTGGCGATTACTGCCGCCGTGCTGTGCTTTGTCCTACTGTACGCGCATCTGGCCTACGGCTTCCCGGTCCGCTTCATGCTGGTCGCCGCGATACCTCTGATCGCATGCCTGGCGATGCCCGTGTTCCGTAGGGACGCCGGCAGCTATGACCGCTTCGCCTTTATCTTCGTGGGACTTGTCTGGGTCGCGCTGCCGCTGGTGCTCTCGCCTTGCCTTGTTTTCAAAGAAGGCGAGTTCGACGGCTGGTTGCTGATGGATTTCTTCATCATCATCTGGGTGGCGGATGTCGGCGCCTATGCGCTTGGGACCGCCTTCGGGCAGAAACCCACTTCGCGCAAGCTCGCTCCGGCCATCTCTCCCAAGAAATCCTGGTGGGGCTTCTGGAGCGCCCTCGGCTTCGGTACCGCTGCCTCCGTGCTGCTCAGCTACCTGGGATGGCTTCAGGTACCCATGGTGCATGCCGCAGTGCTGGGACTTATACTGAGCGCCGCTGCTGTGCTCGGTGACCTCTGCGAATCCGTCTGGAAGAGGCATTTCGGGGTCAAAGACTCCGGGACCCTGATCCCCGGTCACGGCGGACTTATGGACAGGATGGACAGCAGCCTTATCGCGATGCCGCTTGCCGCCTCTTACCTTGCAATATTCTCGCTGATATGATATTACGTATAGACAAGGACTCCCGCTGGACAGTTGCTATCGTGTGGCTTGGCTGCGCGGCTGTAGTGTCCCTGCTCTTCATATTTGTCGCCAACCCCTGGATTTGCTGGCCGGTCACGGCGCTGATGCTCTGGACCGCAGGCTGGCAGACCCTTTTTCACAGGGTCCCGGAGCGCTTCAGCGATGGGAGCGACACTCTCGTGAGCGCGGTTGCTGACGGCAAGGTAGTGGTCCTCGAGAAGGCTTTCGAGCCCGAATACCTGCGCAGCGAGTGCCTGCAGATCTCCGTCTATATGGATTTCTGGGATGTGCACGCCAATTTCTGGCCCCTAGACGGCAAGGTCAGCCATTACGAATACCATCCCGGCAAGCACCTGCTGGCCTTCAAGCCCAAGGCTTCGCTGGAGAACGAGCATACCTGCACCGCCATACGCAATGCGGCCGGGCAGGAGGTGCTCTTCAAGCAGCTTGCCGGCGGCTTTGCGCGCCGCATAGTCTGTTACTCCCGCGAGGGTATGGAGGTGAAGGCAGGGGAGCAGTGCGGCATCATACGCTTCGGCTCCCGCATAGATTATTTCCTGCCCCTGGACGCTAAGCCGCTCGTCCGCCTCGGTCAGACCGTCCGCGCCTGCGAGACTCTTATTGCAGAATTAGCAAATACCAGTAAATGAGCAATATACACTTCGTGTCGGCCGATGAGGCCGTAAGCCATATCCCTTCGCATTGCCATGTGCACCTGAGCAGCGTTGCCAGCGTGCCGCACTGCCTCATACAGGCCCTCTGCCGCCGCGCCGATGCCGGCGATGTCACCGACCTGCATTTTCACCACTTCCATACCGAAGGGCCGGCTCCATACAGCGAGCCCCGTTATGAGGGCATCTTCTTTGAGCAGGGCTTCTTCGTGGGACCCAATGTGCGTGCCAATGTCAATGCCGGTTATGCCGACTACCTGCCCGTGCACCTCGGCGAGAGCCAGAAGCTCTACCGCGAAGGTTTCATCAAGCTGGGTGCGGCCCTTGTCAATGTGTCGCTCCCTGATGCGCAGGGACGCGTCTCTCTGGGTACTTCGGTGGACTGCTCTGTGGCTGCTGTCGAGAGCGCTGACCTGGTAATAGGCGTGGTCAATCCCAATGTGCCTTATGCTCACGGCGATCTGCTGAGCCTGGATCAGTTCGACTATCTCGTACAGGATGATACTCCGCTCGTGACCGCTGCCTTTGCCGAGCCGACTCCGACTGAGGTTGAAATCGGCCGCAACTGCGCTGCCCTCGTTGAGGACGGAGACTGCATACAGATGGGTATAGGTGCTCTGCCCAATGCCCTTGCGGCCCAGCTAGGCGGTCACAAGAACCTCGGCCTCCATACAGAGATGTTCGCCGACGGCCTGCTGCGCCTGATTAAGGCGGGAGTCATCAACGGTGCCTGCAAGAAGATTGACACCGGCAAGGTGGTGGCTTCGTTCCTGCTGGGCTCGCAGGAGGTATATTCGTTCATCAATGACAACCCGGACGTCCTCATGAAGGACATCAAATACACCAACGACCCCTGGGTCATCGCCCGGAATCCTCACATGAAGGCGATTAACTCCGCGACGGAGGTCGACCTCACCGGTCAGATAAGCGCCGACTCAATCGGCATGCGTATCTTCAGCGGCACGGGCGGCCAGCTCGAGTTCGTCAAGGGCGCGACCATGTCGCAGGGCGGCAAGAGCATCACGGCTTTTGCCAGCCGCACCAACAAGGGGAAGAACAAGATCGTCTCCGCCATCAATCCCGGCGGCGGTATCGTCACCCCGCGTGCGGACGCTCACTGGATTGTCACCGAGTACGGCGCAGTGGACCTCTACGGCAAATCACTGCAGGAGAGGGCGAAGCTCCTAATCAGCATCGCTCATCCCGACGACCGCGAGATGCTCGACCGCGAAGCCTTCGACCGCTTCGGTCCTCACTGGCACAACTTCAGTATCTAGCAGCCTTAAGGAACCATTTCCATGCAGGGACAATATGAATGGTCCCTAGCGTATCCTGGATATCTTCTTCACTATCGTGAGTAACGATGGTCATGCTCTTGCATCCAGTTAAGGTTGCTGCTTCCCGGATGCCGTTCAGTTCCCGTTCGCGGGTATCCTTGTCATTCATGTCCCAGCAGACCTGGATGAGTTCCTTGACTGCTGTTTCAGTTTGGATGACGAAGTCGCATTCTTTATCACCGAAATAGTAGCAGATTTTCTGACCGGCTGGAAGGTTCCGAAGCAACTGAAGGAACACGGCGTTTTCGAAGAGAATCCCTTCGTCATCCTTGCCTGGAAGTAAAACTGATTGACGCAAACCATTGTCCACGCAGTAGTATTTGGGAAGTGCGCTGGTTTCCTTCTTGTAAGACTTGTCAAACTTGGTTACCTTGTAAAACAGGAAGATTGAGCAGGTTTTATCTGCAATATCGTACAGGTCGTCCTTTGTGACTTTACGGCCTTGGGAGCGCATATCGTTGTAGATTGCGTTGACAGATGCCGGCTTTGTCATTCCTGCCATCAGGCGTTTAATCATATACTTGACACGCTCTGGATTTGACAGTTTATATCGATCTATCAAGTCACGGAAGATCATTGCATTGAAGTATCCCTGCAAGAGTTTGTCCTTCATCACGCGGCTTGGCTCCAAGGCCACTTCAGGGTAGCCGCCTTCGCGGATAAATGCATCGAAGGAAGAACGAATCAACGCTAAGTCCTTCTCCTGGTAACTGTCCGTAGGAATTCCCTTAAACTGGCAATACTCCCTGAACGAAAGAGGGTATTCTTTATATTCTAACGGCCAGCCTCTGAGGGCAGTATTAATCTCCTCGGAGAGCATATCGGCATTGCTACCGGAGATATATATGTGATTGCTGTAATGCTTAGAGAGACGCATTACAAAGAGTTCCCACCCTTTGATGCGCTGTATTTCGTCGAAGAATAAGTAAACATCTTTGATGGGGATGTTGGGGAACATCTCCATGTAGGCCTCTAGGATGGAGTTAAAGTCGGAGGTCTGCATCTCTTCGAAACGTTCATCATCAAAGCCAATCCAAACAATCTGGTCGGGACTGACACCAGCTTTGAGGAGGCGCTCGATACATAGCTCCATCAATGTAGATTTACCGCAGCGACGCACCCCTACGGTTGTGATAATCTTCTTGGAATCTATGGGGAGCTCAACCTCACGTGGCATGTAAGCGACAGGAATCTCCTGTTGCTTAAGGGCTATGAGTGACTTGACAGTTTCTTTTATAGTCATAACATCTATTTTCGCAAAGATAATAACTTTCCTTAAATTAAGGAAAGAAATTCAAAAAGTTTCCTAAAATTTAGGAAAGCCCTTAGCGCTTCTGACAGAGGGCACAATCGCAGCATTTAGTCATTACATCTTTACCCAGTTTTTTGACAATTGCGAATGAAATAGCTTTGGTGAGGTTATTAGGTTGTTGGATAAATGGGGAAAGTATTCATTAATTGGTCTTACTACTGATGCAATAAATTTTGGTTTAAAAGTTTAATTCAAGTTCATTGACATTTTGGTTTTGAGTGAGTGGGGCTGGAACATCCAGCAGTTCG
>CAMZEI010000023.1 GCA_947305815.1 uncultured Bacteroidales bacterium
TCATATGTCGCCAATGTAGTAAAGGACTATTCCATGGCGCTTGACGACCTGGTGGCCTCGCACCCTGACAAATACTGCAGGGCATCGTACGGGACGGTCACGGGAGGGTTCACGCCTGATACGGATAAGACTTTCAACCGCGGCTACACCCAGCTATACCTGGACGGACGCCGGGAGCGCGGCTGGTCCTCAATGGATGCCCCAAAATGGGTTGGAGAGGAGGTCGGAAAGATCAGCAGGCTCAAGCCTTTGGGTGGCGACATGACCGAGATATCCCTCGCACTGAGGCCGGGACTCACCCCGCTCTCTAACGGCGACGGCTTCGCCTTCGTCACAAAGGGTGGCGCAGTGAGGGGATTCAGGGGCGAAGCGTGCCTTGGCTCCCGCATTAGATGCCGTGGCGTGGAAAGCCTGCGCGAAGGCCTCACCCTGTACCGCAATATTGACTCCGTCTTTGAGAAGAATCTTGCGCACAACATGCCCCAGAGGCTTATTTCCGTCCATGTCGATGTGAGCATTGAGGATGGCTACAGGATAAGCGCAGCTGCTCAGTCCGAAGACGGCAGGACTGCCTCAATCAGCGTGGATGCAGGCGCTGTACAGGCAAATGATGTCAGCCGTACTCTCTCCATGCTGCGCTCAGGCCTCGCCAAAAAAAGCCAGCATTATACCTTTGAGCTTGGTGAGATTGATGTCTCCACGACGGGCGGCACCCTGCCTCTACTGAGCGCTTCCGCCATCAACGGGATACGCCGCTCCCTCGCTGAAGCCTTAGACGGGGAGCCGTGTGCAAGAGTCACTGAAAAATCCCCTGCCAGCCGGTGGGGCGTGACAGGGGCGACTAAACCAAACACTAAACAAACTCTTCTTCGGAGCAAATATTGCATTAGGTACGAGCTCGGGATGTGCCCCGTCCATCAGGGAGCCCGCAATAGCGGAAAGCTTTACCTTCTCAACAACGGCCGCCGTCTTGCACTCGGATTTGACTGCGGGAGCTGCGAGATGACGCTCACTGCAGCTCAAAACTGAGCTCCACCTGACCGAAATTTGCCGATGCAATCCTCTGATTCCTGAACCAATCGGCATCCAACTGCCCTCTCCACACTATGTCATCCTTGTCGTTGTAGGGGAGATCTATATCAAAGCCGTAGCTCTTGGACTTAATCTTCACCGTTGCCGAGCATTTCCAGCTGGTGTGGGTACCTCCGTCATCCTCGGTCACGAGGAAGGCAAGCTTTTCGAGCTGATCCGTGAAGCCTGTCATTATCAGGGTATCGAAAAACTTTTCGGTCCCAACCTCGCTCCGCTTCACCACAATCATAAAATCCGTCACCGAAGGGCTGTAAAGCCGCAGCTCCGCATCAGTAGAAGCATTGAACCCGCACACGCTGCCGCATTTTATGAAAAACTCGGACCCCCCCGGCGAACCACGAGTCGAAATTACGCAGAGCTTTGATACTGCGGAATTTCAATATATCACCACTTTCAGCAGACGTAACGGTAGATTTGGTGCCATGTCGTATAAAATCCGCCGGGGTGTAAGCCGAGTCGTTGTTGTCATTGATAACCCAGACCGGACGGCGCCGCGCCAACTCCTCATCAACCAATACCGAATCCACAATAAAAGCACCATCCTCGTTGAAATCCAGCTCATAGCCATAATTGGTCTCGGCGCCATAGCCCGGGTTAAAAGTTATTATAGGGTAATCTGAGCCGTTCCATTCCTCTGAATAGGGCCAGTATATCTGCATCCCCGACTCAGTGAGGGCCTGCAGGTAAGCCTGCACGTCCGCTTCGCCTCCAGCCTTGGAGAGAGGCCCCGCTCCCTGAAAGTATTCCTCCAGGAGCGAACGGAGCGGACGTGAGTACGATGCGGCAGCTTCTGCCCTGGTGGCGGGAGCTTCACCCACTCCGGCTCCCGGGGAGGCAATCAGGTCCCTGAGCATATACTCTTCGTCATATCCGCCTGAACCGGACGAACTGACGGCGCGATGGACTTCCTGCAGGTTCTCGATGTCCATTGGAAGACTCGAGAAGATTTTTGCCACTTCGCGAAGGGTAAATGACGGGGTATCTGATGGCTCCCCCGGATGAACCGTATATACCTGGCAGCCCACGCATGTCAAAAGGGCCGCTGTACAAAATGCTGTCTTGATGTAGAATGATGTCTTCATGGTTCTCCTTGTTTTGTCCGGTGCAAAGTGAACCATAAAAAGCCGTTTGTCCTCAAAAGAAAACGACTAAGTTGCAAAATCGCCTACCGGCGCGTGCAGGAGGTTTATTTACAGAAGAAAAGAGAACGCGTTTTACCCCGAAAATCCGTTTTAAGCTCCGCAAAACGGAATCCGGCAGCATCAAAAAGTGCCTGAGTCTCAGGACCGAGGGACTCATTGATCTCCACGGCTCCGAAGCCTTCGTGGGAGAGAAAACGTTTTGCAATCCCGCAAACGGCACGGTAGAATTGAAGAGGGTCCCCGTCCGGCACAAACAGCGCCATATCAGGCTCATAATCAAGGACATTACGCGCCATTGAAGACCTCTCCGACTCCATTATATAAGGAGGATTGGAGACTATCACGTCGGCAGCATCCCATCCTGTAAGAGCCATCATATCCAAGTCAGGAGCCAGTACATCGGCAACTGCGAAACGAGGTGACCGCCCGGCGAGCTCCATCCCTGAGAATTGACCCGAAGCCACCTCAAGCGCATCCTCCGAAAGATCCACGCCCACCACATCGGCTCCGGGGACCTCCAGAGCGACGCTCCATGCTATGCAGCCGGATCCGGTGCAGAGATCCAGGACCCTGGGAGCATGCATCGCTGAGGCCCTGCGGGAGACTTCGAGGGTTATCTGCTCAGTCTCGGGACGAGGTATAAGCACCCGGCCGTCCACACGGAATCGCCGGCCGCAGAATTCGGCGAAGCCCAGCACATACTGCAGCGGCTCCCCCGCCTCCAGACGGCGAAGGTCTTCGCCAAGACCGGGCTCAGCATCACCGGGCACTTCCCTGCCAGGCTCGATTATATGTGTATATGAACGCACCCCGAGCCGCTCCTCCAGCAGACGCGTGACGATGGAGCGCGCTTCACTCTCAGGATACAGCGCCAAGAGAGATGCAGTGGCCTTCTTGATGAAGTCAGACAGCAGCACGGCCTAGAAATACTTCCGCTCCTGGCGCACCAGGGCGATGAAAATGAATATCATCAGAGTAAAAGACCAGAGAGAGGAGCCGCCGTAGCTTATTAGAGGCAGCGGTATGCCGATTACGGGCATAAGTCCTATGGTCATACCGATATTGACAAAGAGGTGCATCGCGATGCATCCGGCCACGCAGTAGCCGTAGATGCGCGTAAACGCTTCGCGGCTCTCCTCTGCATCGTGCAGTATACGGCTTATCAGCAGCAGGTACAGGGCTATCACCACGAGGCAGCCCAGGAATCCGAATTCCTCGCCTATGGTGCAGAAGATGAAGTCGGTACTCTGCTCGGGGACGAAGCCGTAGGTGGTCTGGGTGCCCTGGAGCCAGCCCTTGCCGGCAAAACCTCCGGAGCCTATGGCTATCATGGACTGGTGGACATTGTACCCCACGCCCGAGATGTCTTCCTTGAGGCCGAGGAGTACCTCTATACGGCTGCGCTGGTGATCCTGGAGGACTTTGTTGAACACAAGGGATGTGGACAGGGAGAAGAGGGTCCCGACCACTATTGAAGCGAGTGCCAGCAGTCGCGAGCGCCTGCGGTCAAGGGAGCCGCGACGGGTCCCGCGTATATCCAGCAGATAATATACCACTGCCAGCACCACGAGCACGGCTATGGCTACTGTAGTCGATACGGTGAGTGACAGTATGAACAGCAGCACCATCAACCCTATGAATCCCAGCACCCAGCCGGACATGCCTTCGCGGTACAGCACCAGCAGGAAGCCCAGATACACCAGTGCGGAGCCGGTCTCGTTCTCAGCCACAATAATCAGCATCGGCAGGGCAATAATAAAAGCGGCCCTGGCGAAATCTTTCAGCACCGTCATCTTGAATGTCGGCCGGCTCATAACGGCTGCCAGCAGCAGCGAAGTGGTTATCTTGGATATCTCGGCGGGCTGGAAACTTATGGCTCCGAAGCTGAACCAGGAATGCGAGCCTTTGATCTCGCTGCCGGCGAAGATTACGGCTACAAGCAGGAAGACCAGGACTATATATGCCGGCAGGGATACCACCTCCCACAGCCTTGGATTGACGGCAAAGACTACAATCACCGCAAGCACCAGCGACGTGGCTATCCAGACGAACTGCTTGCCGCTGCGCACATCGAAGCTGAAGATGGACGAAGGCTCGGTGGCATAGATGGAGGCATAGATACTCAGCCATCCAATGAGGACAAGCACCAGATACAGGGCTATAAGAGCCCAGTCCAAGGTGGCCGCAAGCCTACGCTGTGATGAATTCTTGACTATTGCCATCAGTTCTGTATCAATCTGGTCCCTTTGATATGCTCCTCAAGCTCCGGACGGGAAGTCTCTCCGCAGAGATACTTCTCGACGAGCAGCGAGGCTATAGGCGAAGCCCAGGCGGCCCCGAAGCCTGCATTCTCGACATATGCCGCCACTGCAATCTTGGGATTGTCCATGGGAGCGAAGCAGATGAACACTGAATTATCCTTGCCGTGAGGGTTCTGAGCCGTACCCGTCTTGCCGCAGACGTCAAGCCCGGGGATTGCAGCTATCGTAGCCGTACCGCCGTCGCCGGGACGGGTGTTGACCGCCTTCCACATGCCGTGTATTACATTGCGGAACTGGAGCGTATCCACCATGGTATATCTCTTCTCCTTGTACAGCGAATCAATCTCTATGCCCTCAGTCTCCTTGATTATGTGCGGAGTGATGTACCAGCCGCGGTTGGCGACCGTTGCCGCCATATTGGCAATCTGCAGCGGTGTAGCGCCGATTTCGCCCTGACCTATGGACAGGGACACGATGGTGGGGAAGCGCCATGCCCTCTTGCCATACACTCGGTCGTAATATCCTGACGAGGGGATGTTGCCTCCCAGCTCGGAGGGGAAGTCGCTGCCCAGAGGATGGCCGAAGCCGAAGCTCATCACATATTCGCGCCATTTGTCAAACGCCTCCGAGGTACTGTCGTACTTGCGGTTGCCGAGGATGTTGCGGAACACGTAGCAGAAATAGCCGTTGCACGACATCATTATGGCATCATCGAGGTTGAGCGGCGAACGGTGGCCGTGACAGCCGAGCTTATGCTCCTTGGCATAGACGAATCCATGGTCGCAGGGATAGTAGTACTGCGGCTCAAGGACTCCCTCCTCAAGACCTATGAGGCCGTTGACCAGCTTGAATACGGAGCCCGGGGGATACGAAGCCTGCACCGTCCTGTTGAACATTGGCTTGTACTTGTCACGCGACAGCTCCCCGTAATACTTGCCTATGGACGAGAGCTGCTCTACGCTGATACCCGGACTGGACACCATAGCGAGAATCTCTCCCGTCGAGGGCTCGATAGCTACCAGGCTTCCCACTTTGCCTGCCATGAGCTCCTGTCCGTAGTGCTGCAGCTGGGCGTCGATGGTGGTGGTGACATTGCTCCCGGGGACGGCCTCCTTGTCGAACTGTCCGTCCAAGTAGGAGCTGCGCACCTTGTTGCGGGAGTCGCGCAGGAATACGTGATATCCCTTCTCTCCCCTCAGCTCGCGCTCCCTGATAGCCTCGAGTCCTGTGCGTCCGGCGTAATCGCCGCTGCGGTAGTCCGGATGCTTCTCGATAAATGAGGCATCCACCTCGCTGACATATCCGAGCAGGTTGCCGCCTGCGTCATAAGGGTATTCGCGTATGCTTCGCATGATGCCGCTGAATCCGGGGAACATGTATTCCACCTCGGCAAACCTTGCATACTGCTCAGCCGGAATCTGCTTGATGAACGGCAGAGTCTGGAAGCCTATGCGGGTGCGATAGGTGCGATAGTACTGCATCCTCTCCCTGATGAAATCCACGGTGGTATCCAGCACCGTAGCGAGCATCACGGTATCGAAGGCTGTGACCTCGCGCGGAGTTACCATCAGGTCATAGCGCACCGTGTTGCCAACAAGCACCCGTCCGTCCCTGTCCAGTATGAGGCCGCGGGGCGGATAGACGGTCTGATAGACCATGGAGTTGTTGGAAGCGCTGCGCTTGTATGAATCGTTGATTATCTGGATGTAGAACAGCTTGCCGAGCAGGACGGCAGCCATTACGCCCAGGCCTATGATGATACGGCGGTATTTGGGGCTTACTTCCATTTGGCTTCGCTCTCTACGGAAGCAAAAATCCGCATTACGAACTGGGCGGTGACCATCCCGACCGCCGTGGAAGCAAGTATCCTGAGGAAGTTGAACCCTGCCGTCTGCATGCCTGCGGCATCTACGCTAACATAGACCGTAAGGAACAGCACCGTCTCAAGAAGTATACACAGACCTGTCCGATACATCCCGCCTCGGTCGGATACTATATCCTCGCGGCGCTCGAAATAATCCCTTCCGAAGGAGAGCCTGAGGAACAGACGCCTTGTGAGGGCGACAGGGACAAGTGCGATGGACGAGAGGCCCAGCAGACTGCCGGAGAAGAAGTCCACCACAAATCCCAGCACGAAGGCGGCAACCATTACCGGCACCGTATGATATCTCGTGGGAAGGCAGACAATAATTGCCGGGAGGAAGCTGATGATAAGGTAGCTCGTGACATCCAGGAAGTTCGCAAGGACCATCTGGATTATGAGCAGCACTGCATAAAGCATGTACAGACGTGCGTTTCTCATCTTTGGAGAGCCTCCATCTCTTCTTTGTCAGGATTGACTACTACGGTTACGAAATCCAGCCTGCGGAAGTCCTGGAAAAGGCTGACCTGCACCTCGGCGCTCAGACCGTCGACCGTACGCAGCTCCCCGGTCACCCCAAGCGGGATGCCTGAGGGGAAGATCGCCGAATAGCCGCTGGTAAATACCGTGTCCTGAGGTGTCACCTCATAGTGAATCGGGAGGTCCTGCAGCAGGGCTCCTTCGGTACTCTTGCCGTCCCAGCGCAGGATGGCGCTCATGCCGTCACTGCCCGTCTTGACGCTTATACCCACTCCGGGGTTCATGAGCGTACGGCCGTAAGAGTAATGCCTGTCCACTGCGCCTATTATGCCTACCACCCCGTTGGGCGTGACGATTCCGGCTCCGGGAGTGATACCATCCTCGGAACCTTTGTCGATAATGACATAGTTGTGCTGGCCTCCCCTGCTTATCTTGGCAATCCTCGCCGGGATATACAGGAAATCGGGCGACAACCTGTGTGCGGCCCCGTATTCTTCAAGATCCCTCGCGGCTATTATAGCCTGCGCCTCGCGCAGCTGAGCCTCAAGGGCATGGTTCTCAGCCACCAGACGCTCATTCTCTCCTGCGAGACTGAGGTAGCGGGACACATCTCCCGTCCATCCCCAGCAGAACGCAGAGACCCTCTGAGACACGCGGTTCAGCCATAAATCCTCAAGCGGAGAGGAATGCCTGAGCATAGCAATTGCAGCAACCTCAAGTAGGATGAAGGTTGCTGCAATGGATAGTATTTCGAGGGTCTTGAATCTCCCGGGCATTATCTCATCAGCGAAGAATAGCGGGAAGGATTCTTGAGAGCCTCACATGTGCCTCTTGCCACGGCATGGAGCGGGTCGTCGGCCACATGGAACTGGATATTGAACTTGTCAGAGAGCCTCTTGTCAAGCCCGCGCAGCAGGGCGCCGCCTCCGGACAGGAATATGCCGCTCTCGACTATGTCTGAATAAAGCTCAGGAGGTGTGGATTCGAGCACCGTAAGGATAGAAGCCTCAATCTTGGATATCGACTTGTCCAGGCAGTGAGCTATCTCCTGATGGGTCACCATTGCATCCACGGGGTGTGCGGTCATGAGGTTGGGTCCGCGGACCACCATGGGCTCGGGCTCCTCGTCGAGGGCGGAGATCACGGCTCCGACACCGATCTTGATCTTCTCAGCGGTAATCTCGCCTATACGGATGTTGTGCTGCTGGCGCATGTAGTACTGGATGTCATCGGTGAAGGCATCGCCTCCGACCCTGATACTCTCCTGTACCACGATACCGCCAAGGGATATTACGGCAATCTCGGTGGTACCGCCGCCTATGTCGACTACCATGTTGCCATGAGGCGCTTCGACGTCAAGGCCTATTCCGAGGGCTGCTGCCATGGGCTCGAAGATGAGATATACCTCACGGCCGCCGGCGTGCTCGGATGAGTCACGGACTGCCCTGATTTCGACTTCTGTACTGCCGGAAGGGATACCTACGACTATCTTGAGATTGGGGGTGAAGAGGCTGTGACGCCCAATGCCCACCTTCTTGATGAATCCGCGTATCATCATCTCGGCAGCGTTGAAGTCCGCTATGACGCCGTCCTTCAGAGGACGGATGGTCTTGATGCCCGGATTGACCTTCTCGTGCATGAGCTTGGCCTGCTTGCCGAGGGCCATGCACTTACCGGTGCTGTTATCTATCGCAACAATGCTAGGCTCGTCAAGCGCTATCTGACCGTTCTGGTAGATGACGGTATTGGCTGTGCCGAGGTCAATTGCGAGTTCCTGGTTTAGAAATGAAAAAGCCATATGCACACATTTGCGCAAATTTAAGTAAAAAATCCATAATTTTGCTGCAAGATTTCATATTCGATGGGTAAAAAGATTTACGGTATTTTCGTGGCAGGCGGCTCCGGCTCCCGAATGCACTCCGACATCCCGAAGCAATTCATGCTTCTGGACGGTGTGCCCGTACTTCAGCGGACCATCTGGCGCTTCACGGAGACCGTCCCTGATCTGCAGGTCATAACCGCGCTTCCCAAGGCCCATTTCCAGACATGGAAAGACCTGTGTATCAAGTACTCCATGGACTGTCCCCAGACCCTTGTCGCGGGCGGCATCACCCGCTTCCACTCGGTGCGCGCTGCGCTCTCGAAGGTGCCTGACGGAGCGCTGGTACTGATACATGACGGCGTGAGGCCGCTTGTCGGAAGCGGCGTCATCCTGAGGGTCCTGGAAGCCCTGGAGGAGCATGATGCCGTAATCCCGGCAGTGAGTGTCGTGGATGCCCTGAGGAGTACTGACCCTTCGGTCCCCGATCCTGACCGCAGCACCCTGCTTGCAATCCAGACTCCGCAGGGCTTCCGGTCAGAAGTCATCAAGGAGGCTTACAAATTGCCCTATGACACTGCTTTCCTGGATGACGGCGCAGTGGCAGCCAAAGCAGGGACGCCCCTCACCTATGTCGAAGGTGAGAGGTACAATATCAAAATCACAAATCCCGGGGACCTCGAGATGGCAGGAGCGCTGCTCCCTCTAGTCGACTGACTTGTAGCTGAGATTCTTGAAATCCTTGACCCACACCTGGCGCTCGAATGCGTTGTCCAGGGATATGGTGGTCTCGGTAGACTGCACGTAAGGAATACGCTGGATAGTGTTGAGAATGGTCTCCATCAGGTGCTCGTTGTTGAAGCAATAGACCTTGAGGAGAAGGGCGGCCTTGCCGGTGACGAAGTGACACTCAACCACTTCGGGTATGTGCTTGATAGCGGTGACAACCTCGGGATACTTGCTGTTCTCGGCGAGGGTCACTCCTATGAAGGCACACACATTGAGTCCCAGTTCGGAGGGCTTGACGGAGAGGCGCGAGCCGGTGATGATGCCGCTCGCCTCCATCTTCCTGACCCTCTGATGGACGGCCGCTCCGGAGATGCCGCAGTCCCTGGCTATTTCCAGGAACGGCTTGCGCGCATTGCTGACAAGGTGCGCAAGTATCTTGCGGTCGGTCTCATCCAGATGATAGCTTGCCATATTTTTTATTTTTTCTCGATTATCTTCCTGCAATCGGCTTCAGTAAGTGAAGCTGCATCCATCCCCTTGGGGATGCGGTAGTTGGCTCCGGCGAACTTGATGTAGGGCCCGTAGCGGCCGTTGAGGACGGAAATACCGCCAAACTCTGCTATGGGCTGGTTCGCAGGGGCTTTGCCACCATCGGCTCCGATGAGAGCTATGCACTCCTCGAGGCTGACAGTGATAGGATCCTTGCCGCGGGGGAGGGTAATATTGGAGCTGCCGTACTTGATGTACGGGCCGAAGCGTCCACGGGTCGCAATTATCTCGACACCATTGTATTCTCCAACCTTACGGGGGAGACGGAAGAGCTTTAATGCGTCCTCCAGAGTAATGTTCTCAATAAGCTGTCCCTTGGCAAGGCTTGCTAACTGCCTGCCGGGGCCGTCGCCCTTCTGGACATACGGGCCGTACTGTCCGAACTTGGCGACTATCTTCTTGCCGTCCGTAGGGTCGATGCCAAGCTCGCGCGAGACCCTGGTGTACTGGCCGTCGTGCATGGAGGTATTGACCTTGGGATGGAAGCTTGAGTAGAACGAAGCTATGACATCCCTCCATTCGAGCTCTCCGTCGGCTACGGCATCGAAATCCTTCTCCACCTTGGCCGTGAAATCATAGTCCATGATGTCCGGGAATGCCCCTTCGAGGTAATCGGTCACAATTATGCCTATCTCCTGAGGGAGAAGCTTGCCCCTCTCGGCACCCACGGTCTCGGTCTTGTGCTTCTGTGTAACCGAGCCGTCCTTGAGGACATAGTTGGTAACATCATAGCGAGTCCCTTCCTTATCGCCCTTTACTATATATCCCCTGCCGGTGGTAAGGGTCGTGATGGTAGGCGAGTAGGTCGAAGGACGGCCTATTCCCAGCTCTTCAAGCTTCTTGACGAGGGTCGCCTCGGAATACCTGAACGGCGGCGCGGTGAAGCGGCACAGGGCGGAGATTTCTCCGGCCGCGACGATATCGCCCTCGCGGAGCACGGGAAGCAGGGCCTCGGAAGCGTCGTCATCACTCTCGTCGTCCGAGCCCTCCATATACAGCTTGAGGAAACCGTCGAACAGCACCTCCGTAGCCTGGATTGCGAACTTCTCGCTGCGGCGGTCGGAGTCCAGAAGCACCCTGGTATTCATAACCGATGCATCCGCCATCTGCGATGCCACGGTCCTCATCCATATAAGGTTGTAGAGCTTCTGCTCCTGAGGCGAACCTTCGATGGAAGTATTGGATATATAGGTAGGACGTATGGCTTCGTGTGCCTCCTGCGCGCCCTTGGAATGGGTCTTGAACTGGCGGGGATGCGAATACTCGGGGCCGAAGTTATCGGTGATGAAGGTCTTCGCCGAATTGATGGCCAGGGCGGAGAGGTTGGTCGAATCGGTACGCATGTAGGTGATAAGTCCCCTCTCGTACAGACTCTGGGCAAGGCTCATGGTGCGGCTGACGCTCATATGGAGCTTACGCGAAGCTTCCTGCTGAAGGGTCGAGGTGGTAAAAGGCGCAGCCGGGTAGCGTACTCCCTGCTTGCGCTCTATACGGCCTACCGTGTATTTTGCTCCGATGCTGTCCTCCAGGAAGCGGCGAGCTTCGGCGGCATCTTCGAATCTGCTCTCCAGCGTACCCTTAAGGCGGGTCTTGCCGGCGAAGAATTCGCCTTCGACGTGATAGTACGGCTCGCTCTTGAATGCGAGTATCTCACGCTCCCTGTCCACCACCAGACGCAGTGCGACTGACTGCACCCGGCCGGCGGAAAGGCCCCTCTGTATCTTACGCCACAGTATGGGCGAGAGCTCGAATCCCACCAGACGGTCCAGGACGCGTCGCGCCTGCTGGGCGTTCACCAGATTCATATCCACTGTACGCGGATTCTCCAGGGCATGCTGTATGGCAGGCTTGGTTATCTCATGGAAAACTATACGCCCCGTAGTAGCCGGATCCAGCCCGAGCGCTTCGCAAAGATGCCACGAAATGGCCTCTCCCTCGCGGTCCTCATCAGATGCGAGCCAGACCTTGTCTGCCTTTGCGGCGGCGGCCTTGAGCTCGGCGACCACTTTCTTCTTGCCTGCGGGGATGACGTACTCCGGTGTGAACCCGTGCTCGACATCTACGCTCAGACTCTTCTCCTGCAGATCCCGGATGTGCCCGAAACTCGATTTCACCTGGAACCCCTTACCCAGAAACTTCTGGATGGTGCCGGCCTTGGTAGGCGACTCGACTATGACTAAATTCTCTCCCATCATTTTCAGTATCTAACGTGTCTTTCGACCTGCAAAGAAAAACACAATCTCGGGATATTTCCAAATCTTTTGAGTAATTTTGCAACCTGTGATTTGGCTTTCTTATGAATAAGAAAAAAGTTCTTCTCTGGTTCTGGATCATAGTCATCGCGCCGTTCGCCCTGCTTGCCATAATGCTCGGTCTGGTATGGGCGTTCGCCAAGATTCCCTCGTTCGAGGAGCTGGAGCATCCGGACAACAAACTGGCAACCCAGATAATAGCTGAGGGCGGTGAAGTCCTCACCACTTTCCATATTGAGAACAGGACCTACGTCGATTACGACGAGCTCTCCCCCTTCCTCGTGCACGCCGCCGTCGCAACGGAGGATGCGCGTTTCTACAGCCACTCCGGCATAGACATGAAGGGCCTCGGGCGCGTGCTGGTGAAGACCATACTGATGCGCGACTCCAGCCAGGGAGGAGGCAGTACCATCACCCAGCAGCTCGCCAAGACTCTGTACCCCCGTGAGGATACATCCAGCCGCATCCCCGGCTGGTCCAAGGTCAAGATGGTTTGGATCAAGCTCAAGGAGTGGATAACCGCGGTCAAGATCGAGCGCGACTACACCAAGGAGGAGATTATGGACATGTACCTCAACTCCATCTTCTTCGGCTCCGGGGCTTACGGCATCAGGGCTGCCTCCGAGACCTTCTTCTCCAAGGAGCCCATCAGCCTCACGCGCGAAGAGGCGGCAACGCTCATAGGCATGGTCAACAAGCCCACCCGCTACAATCCGCACCTCAACCCCGAGCAATCGCTCGCAAGGCGCAATTTCGTACTGGGGCGCATGGCTCAGACTTCGCTCCCCCGCTCCACCGGGTTCACCAAATCCTACAGAACTCTCAGCCAGGAGGACTGCGACTCTCTGAAGCAGCTGCCAATAGTCCTCTCCTATCATGTGATGGACCACAACGCCGGACTGGCCCCGTATTTCCGCGACATGATACGACGCGAGATGAACGCATCCGAGCCTAAGCGGAGCCGATACCAGTACCTGGAGGAATTTACCCGCGACTCTCTGCGCTGGGTCTCCGACGGACTGTACGGATGGCTGGACAAGAACCGCAAGCCCGACGGCAGCAAATATGACCTCGACAGGGACGGACTCAAGATATACACCACCATCAACTACCGCATGCAGGCCTACGCCGAGCAGGCGGTGGCGGAGCACCTGAGGGGGAACCTCCAGCCCGCCCTCACCCGCGAGCTCAAGGGTAAGCCCAAGTCACCTTTCTACGAAGAGACCGAGCCCGAGCTCGTCGAGCGCCTCATGCAGCAGGCCCGCCGCTGGAGCGACCGCTGGCGCCTGGGCAAGAAGGAAGGCATGAGCGATGCGGAGATTACCGCCAGCTTCAAGGTACCCGCAGAGATGAGGGTGTTCGCATGGAATGACAAGGGTTATGTAGATACCGTGATGACGCCCAATGACTCTATCCGCTACTACAAAGGCCTGCTCCGTGCGGGATTCGTAGCGATGGAGCCCGGCACAGGACATGTCAAGGCCTATGTCGGAGGACCGGACTACCGCTGGTTCAAGTATGACAACGTGCGTCAGGGCCGCCGCCAGGTTGGCTCCACCATCAAGCCCTTCCTATATACTCTTGCGATGCAGGAGGGCATGAGCCCCTGCGACAGGGTGGTCAACATGCCTCAGTCCTTCATCACCGGTAACCCCGACGAGACCTGGACCCCTCGAAGCACCGACAAGGCTGAGTGGATAGGCAAGACCGTGACCCTCAAATGGGGCCTCACTCACAGCTCCAACAACATTTCCGCCTACCTGATGAAGCAGTTCGGCCCCCATGCAATGGCCGACATGATGCACAAGATGGGCATCAGCAACCATATTGACGAGGTATATTCGCTCTGCGTGGGTCCCGTGGACCTCAACCCCTTCGAGATGGTTGCGGCTTACAATACCTTCCCCTCCAAGGGAGTCTATGTGACACCTCAGTTCGTGACCTGCATCGAGGACAACCAGGGCAACCTCCTCTCCGAATTCAACGGCCAGAAGCGTGAAGCAATTGGTGAGAAGACGGCCTACCTGATGGTCAATCTCATGGAGGGCGTGGTCGATCACGGTACCGGATACAGGCTGCGCTCGCGCTACGGGCTGCGTGGTGAGATAGGCGGCAAGACCGGCACCACCAATGACAACTCCGACGGCTGGTTCATAGGCTACACTCCGAGTCTCACCGCCGGCGTCTGGGTGGGCTGCGAGGACAGGCAGGTACACTTCGAGTCCCTCGCTCTTGGAAGCGGATCCAACATGGCCCTGCCTATATGGGGTATATTCATGAGCAAATGCCTCGCTGACCCACAGATAGGACTCAGCGAAGCCGACCGCTTCGTCGCGCCTCCGGGAATGGTCCTGGACCTCACCTGCACTGGCGGCGACATTGAGACCGAAGCCATCGCTCCTGTGCCCGGAGAGGCTCAGACCGACCCCGCCGCAGAGGCTGTACAGGAAGAGGAAAACTATTTCAACTGATGACCTGGGACTATCAAGGAGGTACGGTATTCTACACCGATGAGGGCAGCGGCGCTCGCACCGTAGTGCTGCTCCACGGCTGGGGATGCGACCACTCGATATTTGACAGTTTCACCGGGGCGCTCGCCTCGGGATGCCGGGTAATCGCCATAGATTTCCCCGGCTTCGGGCAGTCTCCGGAGCCGCCTGCAGTATGGGGTGTGGAGGAATACACGGCCATGCTGGAGGAGATGATGCGCTCGCTTGGAGTGGAGAAGCCCTGCTTCGTGGCACATTCGTTCGGCGGCAGAGTCGCACTGCTGTACGCCTCACGGCGTCTGGTGGACAGGATGATGCTGGTGGATGCAGCCGGAGTCAAGCCTCACAGGAGTCTGCGATACTACATCAAGGTATATTCTTACAAGCTGGCCAAATGGTTCTGGCTGCGGCTGCTCCGCAGGCCGTCGCTTCCCGGGAGGTTTGCCGGCCTGGGCAGCGCGGATTACAAGTCCGCTTCACCTCGCATGAAGGCCGTGCTCTCCAAGGTGGTTAACCAGGATCTGCGCAGCGTGATGCCGTCGATTTCGGCCCCGGTACTGCTGTTCTGGGGGGATGCCGACACGGCCACACCCATACGCGACGCTCACGTGATGGAGCGTCTCATCCCCGATACGGGACTCGTAGTAGTACCCGGGGGGACGCATTATTCTTTCCTTGAGGCCCCCGCGCTCTTCGCGTCGGTTCTGGACAATTTCTTTAAAACGGCGTAGTTATGAGTTGGGGCCTGAGAATAGCGCTGTTTGTCGCGGAGGCGGTCCTGTGGGGACTCGCGCTGCGATACTATCTTTATATATTCCAGCAGAACTCCTACCGCCATGAGCGCTTCATGCGCTGGCTGCGTGGTAACCGCGGCCTGCTGCCCAGGCTCTTTTTCCGCACCTCCAAGGTAGGATTCAAGATGACGCCCAGGATGCTCAGGCTGACCGTCACGGCGTCCTTGCTCTTCGCCGCCGCTGCCTCATGGTCACCAATCGCGGGAGTTGTCGTCCTGGCTCTGTGTTGGGCCTTCATGCTCCTCGCTGATTACATCAACAGTCCGCTGGAGAAGGGCATCAACCGCCGCTACTACCGTGAGGCGGAGCGTATGCTGCGGGAGCGCCCTGACCTTGTCATCATCGGCATCACCGGCAGTTACGGCAAGACCAGCACCAAGAACTACCTGCACCGCATGCTCTCCGAGCGCTACAATGTGCTGATTACCCCCGGCAACTTCAATACTACCCTCGGCGTTGTGCGCACCGTGCGCGAGCAGCTCAAGCCCTGGCATCAGGTGTTCATAGTCGAGATGGGAGCCAGGCAGAAGGGGGATATCGCGGAGATCTGTGAACTCGTGCATCCGACGATAGGGATAGTTACCGCCGTAGGACCCATGCACCTGGAGACCTTCGGGAGCATAGACGGGGTCCTGCAGACCAAGCTGGAGCTTATCCAAGCCCTGCCCGCAGACGGGCTCGGCATCATCAACGCCGAGTCAGCGCCGCTCGCCGCATGGGACGGGTCCGGCGCTGCCTGCAAGGTGCTTCGGTATGGTATTGACGCTCACCGTGCGGACTGGAGGGCAGCCGGAATCGCCTGCACCGCCGCCGGGACGAGCTTTGACGCAATAGGACCTAAGGGGTCAGTGCAACTGCATACTTCGCTCTTCGGCGAAGGCAATGTACTGGACATCCTGGGGGCTTTGGTTGCCGCCGAGCAGCTCGGGGTGACTCCGCTCCAGCAGAAGATGGCGGTCGCCAAGCTAAGCGGAGTAGAGCACCGTCTGAGCGTTAGCCGCCGCGGAGGCATTACCGTTATTGACGACGCTTACAACTCCAATCCCGAGGGGGCCAGGATGGCTCTTGACCTGCTTCGCGCCATGCCCTGCGATGGGCGCCGCATAGTTGTGACGCCAGGCTTCGTGGAGATGGGAGACAGGCAGCATGAGGCCGCTGTGGCTCTCGGGCGCGATGCCGCACAGAGGGCTGACAGACTCGTAATTGTCAACCTCCTCAACCGCGAGGCTATACGCTCCGGGGCCCTTGCTGCCGGCATGCCTGAGAGCTCGATTGTGCTCGCCGACACGCTGCAGGATGCAGTAGCCGCCCTGCCGGGGCTTTGCATAGGTGGCGATGTCGTACTTTACGAAAACGATTTACCAGACATATTCAAATGAAGACTACAGTTGCCGTCCTCTTCGGGGGACGTTCGGTCGAGAATGAGATTTCAGTAGTAACCGCCCTCCAGACCATCGAGGCCATGGACAGGGAGCGTTATGACATAGTGCCGGTGTATATAGCCAAGACCGGGCGCTGGTACTCCGCGCCCGAGCTTCTGGTGCTGGACAATTATCGCGATATGGCTACTCTTTTGAAGCCCTCGCGCGAAGTGTACATGAAGCCCGTATTCGGAGACTTCAATCTGTACCGCAGCCATCCGGGTCTGCTCGGTAGCAAGGTCGCGGCTCATTTGGACGTCGTACTCCCGACCCTGCACGGCACCAACTGCGAGGACGGTACGGTCCAGGGCGTGCTGGCATGCATCGGGATACCTTTCGTGGGCTGCGATGTGCTGTCATCAGCCAACGGCATGGACAAGATAACGATGAAGATGATACTCCAGGGAAGCGGCGTCCCGGTCGTGCCCTACCAGTGGTTCAACGACAAGCAGTGGTACGCTGCCCCCGAGCAGGTCGTGCGCTCCGTCGAGAACGCCCTGCCCTATCCCGTCATCGTCAAGCCGGCCAACTCCGGATCGAGCGTCGGCATACGCCCGGCGCACAACCGCGAGGAGCTCGTGGAGGCAATAAACTATGCCTGCACGTTTACTACCCGCGTCATAGTGGAGAGGCTCGTCGAGAAGCTCAAGGAAGTCAACTGCTCGGTGCTGGGAGACTATCAGGAATGCAAGCCTTCGGTCTGCGAAGTGCCCATGCGCAGCGGCGAGATCCTGACCTACTCCGACAAATACATGTCCGGAGGCAGCAGTGCCAAGGGTGGTAAGCTCGGCGGCGCAAAGGGTGGCAAGCTGGGTGGCGCGAAAGTCGAAGGTGCCAAGTTCGGCGGCGCCAAGGGCGTGCGCTCCGAGGGTATGCAGTCCACCAAGCGCGAGCTCCCGGCCCGCATCTCCGTAGCCGAGACCGAACTGGTGCACGACCTCGCCTGCAAGACCTTCAGGGTCCTGGGATGCAGTGGCGTAGCCCGCATCGACTTCATCAAGGACGAGGTGGACAACCGTATCTATGTCAATGAGATCAACACCATCCCCGGGTCCCTGTCCAACTATCTCTGGGACTACGACGGACTGAGTTTCGGAGCCCTGATCGACCGCCTCATCGAGCTGGCATTCGCCCGCTCCCGCGAGGCCTCCTTCAAGGTCACCGATTTCGGTGGGAATATCTTTACTAAACTCTAATCTCCTGCGGTTTCCTCTTCCAATTCAGTATCGGCAGCAGGAACGAGATGACCGCGGCTCCGAGCCAGAAAATGCTCACATAATGGAAATCGTGCCCTCCTGAGGCAGCATTGCTGTCCATCAGGATGCCGGTGACGACATTCTGCAGACCTGCCGCAGCATAGGAAGCGATACCTACGATGCCGAGTGCCGCACCTGAAGCCTTGCGGGGCACCAGATCAATGGCCATGAGCCCGCCGAGGAAGGCGATCAGCACGCCTATGGCTATGCCGAACAGCACCATCGCCAGTATGTTCACCCAGCGGGCCGCTCCACCGTACAGGAACAGTGCCAGGGCTACTGCCTCCAGCACACCAGCCACAAGCGCGGGTAGTTTACGATCACCCTTGAACAGTACATCGGACAGCCAGCCGGACACCACGGTACCAATTATTCCAAAGACCGGGTTGATACCAATTACGGTAGCCGCCTCGGCCAGGCTGTAGCCTTTGGCTTCCTGGAGGAAGATTGTGCCCCATTCGTTGATGGCATAGCGGCTCATATACATGAATGCGCTTGCCGCTGCCAGCACCCACACGCCGGGATTCTTGATGACCTCCCGCTGCAGACTGCGGGTCTGAGCGCGCTGTATTTTGCGTCCCTCCTCCGTTTCCGCAAGGCGGTCTCCGCTCTTCGCATCATATTCCTCCCGGGTCATCTCCCCTGACAGCACCTCAATAGCCGCGAGGCCCTTGCTCTCCGGCGAATTGTGGAAGAACAGCAGCACCAGCACCAGGCCTACTATACCGGCCAGGGCCGCGCCGAAGAAGCCCCACTTCCAACCGAAAGCGGCTACTATAGCACCGACAAATATAAATGACAGGCCCTCTCCTATATTGTGTGAAGCACTGAATATCCCATAGAAAGTCCCTCGTACCTTCAGCGGCATCCATCTCGACAGGGATACTATGCAGGCAGGAGCGCCCATGCTCTGCGCCCAGCCGTTTGCTGCCCAGAGGATGCAGAATGCGCCGAACAGCACAGCGTTGGATATCTGCCCGTTGGTAGCGCTCACTCCCATCACGCCCATCGCGAAGTTCATGCCCACGGAAATGGTAATCCCCGTAGCCATGAAGCGCTTGATGTTGGCGCTGTCAGCGAGGAAGCCGTTCACCAGCTTGCCCACTGCGTAAGTCCAGTACAGGCAGGCTCCTATCACGCCAAGCTGGGTAGCCGACAGCAGTCCCGCATCGATAAGCGGCTGCTTCATCACGCCCATGGACAGGCGGCACACATAGTACAGCGCATAGCCCAGTGTCGCAGCCACGAAGGTCTGCATCCGGTAGGACTTGTATTTCTTCTCTGAGGAGTTCATGCGTATAGCTAATTATTTATCTTGATTCAGGGCTGTAAGGACTGCGTCGCGTATGGGAGTGCCGGGGACATAGAGCAGAGTCTTCCAGCCAAGGGCTTCGGCTCCGGCGATATTGGAGGCGTTGTCATCAATAAACAGGATCTCGCCCGGGGCGCATCCTATGCGGTTCTGCGCGTACTCGAATATCTCGCGTCCTGGCTTCATCATCCGCAGGCGATATGAGCAGAACTGCTCCTTGAATATGGCGTCAAGGTCCAGGCCGGCTGCCTCGAACTCGCTCGAGAGCAGGGACATGGACATTGGGTTATTGTTGCTGAGGAGGTACAGGGCGTATTGCTGCGAGAGTTCCTTCAGCAGGCCGACGACCCCGTCGTTGAAGCTCTGCACGAAGCATCGGAAGGCCCCCAGAATCATCTCGGGAGTCACTCCCGGACGGCAGTGAGAGAGGCACAGCGGATAGAATTCCTCCATGCTCATGGACCCGTTCTCGATAGCCTCGAAAAAGCCCACCTGATGGTAGTTATTGAGATAATCCTCAATATCAGCAAATCCGAGGTCATCCCTGAACGCCTTGTGCGCCGCCGCGAGGTCCAGATTGAGGATGACCCCACCCATGTCGAATACTATGGCCTTGATCATACGGCTGCAAATTTACTCTTTTCGCCGGAAAATACTATCTTTGCCCCGT
>CAMZEI010000024.1 GCA_947305815.1 uncultured Bacteroidales bacterium
TTCTCATACCATCCGATACCGCGGTAGTATCCCGGCTCGTCATCAGCAGCATCCTGCGCATTCCATGTATGCGGGAGGCTTACCGTCTCCACATTGATATCCCTATCCTTATGGAAAGACCAGCCGTCATTGATGCTCCTCTCGTACCTCGGAGCACCGGCGGTGGAGATGCACAAAAGGCCCAGGAGGACCAGAAGCAATGATTTCTTTACCATAACCTGTTTACAAATGCTTTGACATCCTCCCATCTGTAGTAAGGCCCGGAGTAGGCCTCAAGCTCAGGGATGGGGGTTTCGCGCTCATTGGTGAGGAACTTCACGAGGACCTCGCCGCGGCGATTCTTATAGAATATTATCTGGAGGTTAGCTGCGAATGGACAGTGAAGCGTGCCGTTCCAGCTACGCAGTGCTTCCTCCTCTGTCAGACGGGGGTAACCGTAGCCTTCGAGCCCGAAGCAGGAGCACAGGGCAAGGAAGGGCAGGTCGTGCCCGAAGATGAGATTGGCCGCGACAGGAGCTCCGGCGATTGCCTCGTCGGCCCTGGTAATCATCTCTGTGACGAGAAGTCTCGCATGAGGCAGGCGCTCGTCTCCCTGGAGGACTGAATTGCAGTGGCCCAGGTAGAAACTGAGGGCGTGACGGGCATATCCGGATGTGACGGCATCCCATGGCAGGAAGTCGAAGCGGTTCTCCTCTATGTCGAAAGCTTCCGCAAATTGGGCAACCGAGAAGATTGCTTTCACAAAGTTGCGGGAATTCCCGGCAAGCGCCTGGCCACGGACAGGGTCGCTGAAGAACCTTGAAAAGATGGCCATAGTGTCAATCTGTATGGCCGTGAGGGGGCTGCGGGCTATCCCGGAAGCCTTTTTCTTGATGGAATCGGGCATATGGCTGGCTATGAAGCGCTGATACTTGACTCCGGTGTCCCAGGTCATAATAAGGTCGGGCTTACAGGCCCGAAGCGCTGAAGTGAAAGCCGCCATGCTCACAAGGCAGCGTCTGACGTCCGACGACAGGGCGTGGACTTCCCCGTGACGGAACACCTGAGGATAACGATGGTACATCCTGCGCGCAAGCTGCTCATGCTCACGGGCACCTCTTGGAGTGAGACGGCCGTCCATGCCGTCATGAAGCTCTATCATCTGAGCGGCGCAGGCAAGCAGCGAGTCGCCCGACGGCGTAATGATACCCTCCTGCGAAGCCGCCTGGAGGCAGTCACGCAGCAGCACATAAGGCTCGTCGGAAGAATGCGCACGGGAGCCGTGACGGCCGTAGTGGCTTATGTAGAAAGGCTTGAACCCGCGAGGAGCCGGAGTATCCTCAAGCGGCAGGAACTCGTAAGAATGGGTGTTGAACCCAGCCCTCTGCGGGAACTCCCGCAGGTACGCGTCCATCTCCGGCGAGAGCTGCGCGTACGATGTCAGCGCCGGAGCAAGCAGGAGCACGAATATCAGTAATCGCTTCATAAGGCAGATTTATTTTTTCAGCAGGCTGTCCACAAGGTGCATTTCGCTCTGCAAGGTGCAGAGGCTGTCAAGCGACAGCGGCGGGATGGCGAATTCGCCTCGCAGAAAGGCCTGGTTGGCAGCTTCCTGACCGGCAAAATCACCTTCCAGGGACTGCATGTCAGTGAACTCCTTCACTTCCTGCTCTGAGATGCCGATGAGAGCCATGTTGGCGCGGTTGTACTCCCTGAGGGCGACAACTGCGTATTTGAGCCATGCCCTGCGATCCGGGATGGCCATCATCTGGAGGCGGACCGACTTATCGGAGAGGAGTTTTTCCGACAGGGTTCTGCCGGGGTATTTATCCCTATCCTCAAGGATACGGTTGCACTCAGTGTTGATGCCCGCCATCTGATCTTTCCATTCGCTCTCTATGGCTCGCAGGGTCGTGTAGCATTTACCCACATTGTCTATGAACTGGAAGTTGCCGACATTCTTCCATATATCCGTATTGCTGCTGAAGATGTTCTCGACGGTCTTGTCGGTGCTCACCGTGTAAGTGACCATCAGCTCCACCAGGTACGGCAGGAGGACCCCGTCAGGCAGCTTCGCCACATCGCTGAGCGGCATATTCAGCATCCAGTGCGCGAGGGTATCTTTGCGCGCCATTATCTCATCGGACTCCTCCAGCGAGCGAACGGACGACTCGATGCTGCTAAGCACCATCATGGCCGTCAGCCGGCGGTCCTTGTTGCGATTGATGTGGTCGATAAGGGACGATGTACCGAAAGTCAGTATGATGGACAGCGTGGTACCGGCAAATGCTACCAGCAGGTCCTTGATCCAGGGGTTTTTCTCCATCATGGCTAAAGCATTTTAAGGGCGCGGGCGAGCTGGTCAGGGCAGCTTGTGCCGCGGGCCTTGCAGTTTATACCCTCCAGGCGGGCGATGACATCGTCCTTACGCATGCCGCGCACCAGGGACGAGATGCCCTGCGTGTTGCCATGGCATCCACCCGTATATTTTACATCTTTAACTATGTCACCCTCCATCTCAATGTCTATCCGGAGGGAACACACTGCAGCGCAGGTCTGAAAGGACGCCTTCCGGACTCCTCCCGCCTGCTCGTCGGATAATAATTGCACTTCAAACATACTTTTACAAAAATAATCATCTCTGCCATTATTATCAAGAGATTCCGGGTGGGGCCCGGAATGACTGAGGAAGAAGACAGAGACTACAATAGGCCGGCGAGCGTGAGGTACGGAGGCCGGAGGCCGACACAGGGGGTCTGGGGGGTTAGCCCCCCAGTATGTCGAAGACAGAGACTACAATAGGCTGGCAAAAATGCCAGCCTATTGTAGTCTCTACAGGAATCGAACCTGTATCTAAGGTTTAGGAAACCTCCATTCTATCCGTTGAACTAAGAGACCGGATGAGATTCCGGGGCAGGCCCGGAATGACTCTTACTCAGCGTCCTTGACGATGATCTGACGGCCGCGATAGTAACCGCACTCAGGGCAGACCCTGTGGTAGATTACGGTTGCACCGCAGTTAGGGCAGGTCGCAAGAGTGGGGACGGGAGCGAAATCGTGGGTACGACGCTTGTCCCTGCGCTGCTTGGAGAGTTTGTGTTTAGGATGTGCCATATCTGTACTTATTAAATTATTTCCCTAAAAACTTTACAGTATCTTCGTCACATTCGCCATCGGGGTGAGTCCGGACCATCGGAAGCGACAGGCAGAAGTAATCGTACACGTCCTGACTGAGGTCCAGAGCATCCGCGACATCGTAGTCATCGTCGTCAAATCCGGTATCCACCGGTATCTCCAGCCGCCCGAGGCACCTGTCACAGACAGTTGTTACCGTGCCCTCGATGTGGCAGCTGACGGCCACGCCCCCACCGTGCATCATTACGTCCGCGGTCACGTGAAGCGCGGCATCCGTAATGTCGGTGTTGTCGAATATGCCAAAGAACGAAGAGTCAGCATCCCACTCGAAGTGGTTCCTGCCGGCCTTCAAACCGCTGAGCGGTACTGTAAAGGGATGCAAAGGTAACAAAATTTTCTTTATTGTCAATCTTCGTTGTCGCTATTTCTTTTACGCGCAAGGGGATCCAGCAGAATCTTGCGTATGCGCATAAAGTGCGGAGTCACCTCTACCAGCTCGTCCTCGCGTATGTACTCGAGAGCCTCCTCGAGTGAGAACTTGATGGCGGGAGGGAGTATTATCTTCTCGTCTGAACCGGCGGCGCGGACGTTGGAGAGCTTCTTGGTCTTGCAGATGTTGATGTTCAGGTCTCTCTCTCGGGTATGCTCGCCAACCACCTGTCCGGCGTAGATCTCCTCTCCGGGCTCCACGAAGAAGCGGCCGCGGTCCAGCAGCTTGTTCATCGAATAGGCAATCGCCTGGCCGGTCTCAAGGGACACCAGAGAGCCGTTGTTGCGGTGCTCAATCTCACCCTTGTAGGGCTGGTATTCCTTGTAGCGGTGAGCCACGACGGCCTCGCCCTGAGTTGCGGTGAGCAGGTTGCTGCGCAATCCCATCAGGCCCCGGGTAGGTATCTCAAACTCAAGCAGGGTCCTGTCTCCGCGGGGCTCCATGCGTATGAGTGCGCCCTTGCGGCGGGTCGCTATCTCTATCGCCGCACCCACGAACTCCTCAGGCACCTCGATGGAGAGGTCCTCAATCGGCTCGCACCTCTGGCCGCCAATGGTCTTGTCCAGCACCTTGGGCTGGCCCACCTGGAGCTCGAAGCCCTCGCGGCGCATGGTCTCGATAAGCACCGACAGGTGCAGCACTCCGCGTCCGTACACCACGAACGAATCCGCGGTGAGGCCGGGTTTCACGCGCAGTGCAAGGTTCTTCTCCAACTCCTTGTCGAGGCGCTCCTTGAGGTGACGGGAAGTCACGTATTTGCCGTCCTTGCCGAAGTAAGGCGAGTTGTTGATGGTGAAGAGCATGCTCATCGTGGGCTCGTCAACGGCGATGGGCGGCAGGGCCTCAGGATTCTCCGGATCGGCAATCGTGTCGCCTATCTCGAAGCCTTCCATACCCACCACGGCGCAGATGTCGCCGCAGAGCACTTCATCGACATTAGCCTTGCCCAGACCCTCGAATACCATGAGCTGCTTGACCTTCTGCTTCTGCACCACATCGTAGCGCTTGCAGAGGCTCACGCTCTGACCCGAACGCAGGGAGCCGCGGGTAATGCGGCCGACAGCGATGCGTCCCACGTAGGGAGAGTACTCGAGCGAAGAGATAAGCATCTGGGGAGTACCCTCAACGATTTCCGGCGCGGGAATTTCCTCAAGTATGGTATCCAGGAGGGGGGTTATGTCGCTCGTAGGCTGCTTCCAGTCAAGGGACATCCATCCCTGCTTGGCGGAGCCGTAAACCGTCTTGAAATCCAGCTGCTCCTCAGTGGCGTCAAGGTTGAACATCAGGTCGAAAACCTCCTCCTGCACCTCGTCGGGACGGCAGTTGGGCTTGTCCACCTTGTTGACTACCACCACCGGCTTCTTACCCATCTGGAGGGCCTTCTGCAGGACGAAACGGGTCTGCGGCATACAGCCCTCGAATGCGTCCACCAGCAAGAGCACGCCGTCGGCCATATTGAGCACCCTCTCGACCTCACCGCCGAAATCACTGTGGCCCGGCGTGTCTATTATGTTGATCTTGACACCCTTGTAGGTCACGGAGACGTTCTTCGCGAGGATGGTTATGCCCCTCTCGCGCTCCAGGTCGTTGTTGTCGAGGATAAGTTCGCCGAGGTTCTCGGGCTGGCGCACGAGGTTGGCCTGATAAATCATGCGGTCGACCAGGGTAGTCTTACCGTGATCAACGTGTGCGATAATCGCTATGTTTCTGATCTGCTGCATCTTAAAAAAACAAAAAAGGACGGCCGCGTGGCCGCCCTCTTACCCGTGCGCGAGATGAGACTCGAACTCACACGTCGCAATTGACACTAGCTCCTGAAACTAGCGCGTCTACCATTCCGCCACCCGCGCGCGCATCGGACTGCAAATATACAATATTTTTTAGAAAATGTACGATAGCGCCACGACGAACTCATCCGGTAGGAAAAAATATTTGGCTCCCCGGCTCAGCACATCTCCGCAAACGGCGCAGGAGTAGTCAGTATAAAGCTGATAGCCTCCCCATACACCCATCCCGAGATCGAGATTGAAGTGCTTGCCGAGCATGTACGAATAGCCGGCTCCTATGCTGCCTCCGAAGCGGTCTCCCTCCGTGGTGACGGGAGATCCGTCGGCAGTGCGGCTGAACTCCTGATAGCGAAGCGACCCGGACAGCCACCAGCCCGAGAACACATGCCACGGCCAGTAGCGCGAGCCGGCCGAGAACTGCCGGCGGCGGCTGAAATCCTCCTCTCCGGGAGCCCCGAAGGTAAAAGGATTGTACTTGGCCTGGGCTTCCAGAGTCCAGTGCGGCGAGGAGGCCATCGAGGCGCTTATATTGAGGGTCCCGTAGCTGACATAGTCAGCGAGATTGGTGGCGATGCCGACATTCTGGCCGGCCGCCGGCAGGGCCGCCGCCATCAGCAGGGCGGCCACAGCTGCAAAGATTAACTTATTTCCCATAACGCAGATATGCCTGAATGATTTCGTCCTTGAATTCCGGATAATAGTATTTGAGTTTGTCCTGAAGCCCTCCCGGCGAAGTCACGTCTTCGTCCAGTGCGGCGAAACAGCGGTAGCAATCCAGCCCCCTCTCGTCGAGGTATAGCAGAATCTGAGGCTTGAACCAGTATTCGGTGCCGAAGACGGCATTGCTCCCCCGATAGCGTGCGCGATAGGCTTTGCACTGCATCAGGTAGGCCCACATCTCAGCCACTGCAGTGTATCCCGAACCCGTCTCCGTCCCGGTCCCGTATATGGTGAACGAAGACGTGACAAATGATTTTAAATTATTAATCAGCAGCAAGTTCCACCAGCCCTTGCCAACCTTCATAAAGTGACTCGAATGTGCCAGACCGTGCATGGCTTCGGCATAAATGGAAGCGTAGTCCTCCTTCCCGCCGAGGGCCACTACGAGGTCCGGCAGGAACATCTTTGCTATCCATGCGTACTCTCCGAGGTAGTCCCCTATCACGGTCCCGTCCACCGTAGCCCCCTGCTGCTGCATGATGGTTGCACTGACACTCAGGTTCTTCATAATCCAAATCCGCAGGTTAGCCGGAGGCAGGGTAATGGCGGGACTTCCGGCGGTGCAGAGGTTCCAGTAATCCCAGGCCGCGTTGTTGACAACGCACCTCGTGAAGAGAGTCCTGTCGGAATCCTTGTCCACGACTATGCTTACTCCGGAGGCATCGCACTTCCCCAGAGTCGATACCGAAGCCGGCACCAGAACTGTATTGAGTCCTATCGCGAAGCCCTTCTCGTTCTTGAACACCAGTCGGTAGCGAGGTTCACTGGAGAAGCTCCTGTCCATCTCATAATAGCCCTCTTCGTCGGTATAGCAGCTGGCGAACTTGACGAAACAGTTGCAGCTCACCTTGACTCCGGCGACTCCTATAGGCTCGGAATCATAAGCGCCGTCCACTATGGCTATCCTCCCCTTGGGTACGGCCGTCTCCCCTGCCCTTGTGAGCGTTCTCCCGGCAGCGTTGCCCGTAAGGCGGAAGGACTCCTGCTCCACCAGAGCCCAGTCTATGCCTTCGCCGGCCCTGGTCTTCGTCGCATGCTCGGGGATATAACACTCGTCTATCACCTCGTAGGCTATGCCCGCAGGGATAGCCATATCCTTGGGTATAGCCGCGTACTGCCAGGTAATCTCCTCCTCCGGGATATCGGGGTCATGGTAATAGTCTCCCTCCCGCGCAATTGCATAGTCCAGCGGATGGTCCATCAGGACGATTCCCAGCTTCATCAGAGCCTCAAGCTGCCCGTCGTCACCCGGACGGAAACGCACGTAATAATCGGTCGCCTCAAGCCGGACCCTCCCGGCCTTAGTCCCATAGACGGACTCCACGGCCTTGGTCATATTCTCCACGGTATAAGGGTCCTGGAGTTTCTTACCCAGCACTATCATACCATGCTCCAAAGGGACGGACGAGCCCTCATAGATGTCGGGCATGTCCATGCGGCTTTCGATGTCCCAACACCCTGCGAGGGAGAGAGCCGCCACCCCTGCAATGATTGAAAACAACACTCTTTTCATAGTCTTTCTTTTTTGGTCTTCGCAAAGGTAAGGTGACAAAAAACGTGTTCCCGTTTAGAACACGCTTATTTTACAAAAAGCCCCTCCTACATATGTGGAGGGGCGATTTTTCCCGAAGGCGGGAGAATATTTCCTGATAAAATCAGAAGTAGCTGACCGTCTCCTGCTCGATTGCGGACATGAGGCTGTTGCCCAGACGGCTCACTCCGAGACGGAAATACTGCTTGTCCATCCACTCCTGACCGAGTATAGTCGAAGCGATGAGGTAGTAGCACATTGCGTCCCTTGCGGTGGAGACTCCGCCAGCGGCCTTGAAACCAACCTTGCGTCCGGTCGCTGCGTGGTAGGCCGCGATGGCGCTGCACATTATCCAGGCTGCCATGGGAGTTGCGTTGATTTCTATCTTGCCTGTCGAAGTCTTGATGAAATCGGCTCCTGCCTCCATTGCGAGGAAGGAAGCGCGGGCGATGTTCTCGGGAGTCTTGAGCGCACCGGTCTCAAGTATCACCTTGAGGGTGACCTTGCGTCCTGCCGCCGCTGCATCGATGGCGCTGCGCATGGCCCTGATCTCCTCGGATGCGCGCTCGTAATCGCCTGCGAGGAATGCATTGAGTGCCAGCACTATATCAATCTCGTCGGCACCGTTCTGCACGGCGAGCCCGCACTCGCGCACCTTGACCTCAAGGTAGCTCTGCGAGGAGGGGAAGCATCCGGCCACCGTAGTGACGCCGAGCGCCGGGTCAGCGCGTCGTGCAGCCACCGTAGCTGCAAAGTTGGGATACACGCAAATCGATGCGGGGAGAGGATATGCGGGATACTCCTCAGCAAGGGCGTTGACCTTATCGACAAGGCGCTCTACGCTCTGCGGCGTATCCGTGACATTGAGAGTAGTAAGGTCCATGCAGGAGAAGCACTTCAGGAGTGCCTCAGTGTTGGTAAGGGTTTCCAGATTGGCCCCTATGGCCTCAATCTGCCTTGCTGCATTCTCGGCGTCGAAACTGAAGCCGTACTTTTCGAGTAAATCCATTGTATTATGCTGTAATTTGTATCTTGAATCCTTCGTCGAGCAGAGGCTGCACCAGCTGCCTCATCTGCTCTGCGCCAAACTTCTCCAGAGCATCCATGGGAGCCGGTCTTGCGATAGTATAAACCATAATCTCGCGCGGGCGCAGCCTGCGTACTATATCCATCCAGGGGCCGAGCACCTCAGGCGAGGACGAATCGAAGCCGGGGGCCTTGAGCATCATGGTCTGGAGCACGAAATCCCCTCCGAAAGCCTCCATCCCCGAAAGCACCTTCTCCACATCGTAGCCCTCGGCGGGTTTGTTGATGATGCGGGCAAGGGCGGTAGTGGGAGCATCCAGCTTGAGTATGGGGTTATCCACGCTGCGCAGGGCCTCGACAATCTCGCTTACATGGAGCATGGTAGCGTTGCTGAGCACCGACACCTTGCTGCCCGGATAGAATGCGTCCCGCAGTTGCAGAGTATCGTCCACTATTCCGGGGAACTCGGGATTGAGGGTCGGCTCGCCGTCTCCGGAAAAGGTGATGGAATCTATCTGCACGCCCTCAAGCATGCATTCGGAGAGCTTGTCTTCGAGAGCCGTACGCACCTGAGTGCGGGTGGGAATCCTTCGGTCGGCAGTGCCGTCGGCATTCCAGCCGCATTCGCAGTAAATGCAGTCGAAATTGCACAGTTTCCCCTCCTCAGGCAGCAGATTGATGCCGAGGGAGGAGCCTAGTCGACGGCTCTTGACGGGTCCGAAAACAACTCTCTCTCTAAGCATTCGTCTTCCTGTTCCTTGAGTTTGTCAAGCCTCTTCTGAAGTATCTCCTGGGCATCCACCATGATGCGCCTGTACTTCTCGGGATTGTAAAGGTAGTGCGATACCGTCCTGTTGAAATCCTCAGTGGTATAGCCGTACTTGCGGAAAATAGGCTCATACACGAGGCTCGTGTCCGCTACATCCTTCTCCGCAGGATTGGATGCGAACCACTGGTCAGCCATGAGCATGTCGGCGTAAATCCTGGACAGCTTGGAAGCCGGTATATACCGCTCCCGACATGAGCCGAGAGACAGCATCACCAGCGCGGCTGCGGCAAGGGTTATGACGGCTCTGCGCTTCATTACCTGAGGTCAGCCTTGAATTCGCCCTTGAATACATCCAGGAGCCTCCCTACCAGACGCTCCACATCCTCGTCGGTGAGGGTCTTGTCGTCGTCGCGTATCACGAGGCTCACGGCATACTGCTTCTTGCCCTCGGGTATCTTGTCGCCGCGGTATACGTCGAACAAGGTCATGTCGCGCAGCAGCTTCCTGGCGTTCTTGAACGCCGCAGCCCTCAGTGCCGAGTAGCTCACACTCTCGTCGAGCAGCAGAGCCAGGTCGCGCCTGACCTCGGGATAGCGCGGTATATCGTGGAAGGACACCTTGTCGCGGCGTACCAGCTCAAAGAGGGTCTTCCATTCGATCTCAGCCGCAAACACCGGCTGCTTGACGCCGAAACGGGCCGCCAGGGCCGGCTTCACCGTACCCATGGTAGCCAGTACCTTGCCCTGGCCGGGGAGCTTATATATCGTACCCTCGGAGAATATGTCGGAGGGCGCGGGCTCTGTCCACATCTGGTAGAGGTCAGCTCCATAGCGCTTCACGAGCAGCTCCAGATAGCCCTTGAGCATGTAGAAATCGCTCTTCGTGGCAGCTCCCTTCCAGTATTTCTCCTGGGAGCCGGTCATCATGAGGGTGAAGCAGGTGTGCTCCTCGTAGCCGGACAGGGTCTTGCCGTCTCCCTCAGGCAGGCGGCTGTACACCGAGCCGTATTCGAATGTGCGCAGCGAATAGTTCTGGCGGTTGATATTGTATGCCACCACCTCCAGACCGCCCAGGATGAGGGTCTGCCTCATCACGGAGAGATCGGAGCTAAGCGGGTTTACTATCCTCACGCAGCGCTCCGCGGGGAAGGTCTGCAGCGAGTCATAATATGCCGCCTTGGTGAGCGAATTGTTCATTATCTCGTTGAATCCCTGGGCCGCAAGGAAGTTGGAGATGGAGTTGCGCACCGCTTCCGGATCAGGGGAAGGAGTGGCGCCCACCGACATCTTCATGTGGTGCGGCAAAGGGATGTTGTCGTAGCCGTAGATACGGAGTATCTCCTCAACGACATCGCACTCCCTGTACACATCCACCATGTAGGAGGGGACGGTGACGGTTGCACCCTTGTCGTCGCGTGCGATAAAGCCGTAGCCGAGGGCTTCAAGTATGGTCTCAATTGTCTCGCGGCCGAGCTTCTCACCTACGAAGGCATCGATGCGGGCGTAATCGAGATGCACTTCCCTGGGCTTCACGGGCTCGGGATAGAACTCCTCGACCGCACCCTCTATGCTGCCGCCGGCGCACTCCTGAATGAGCAGCGCAGCCCTGCGCAGGGCATAAGGCATAACCTCGGGATCGGCTCCCCTCTCGAAACGGAAGGAGGCGTCGGTCTGCAGGATATGACGCTTGGATGTGCGACGTATTGAACCCGGATCGAAGTATGCGCTCTCGATGAACACCGAGGTGGTGTCGTCACTCACGCCGCTGTCCTCGCCTCCGAACACGCCCGCAATGCACATGGGCCCTTCGGCATCGGCGATGACGATATCGGTCGCGTCAAGCTTGCGCTCCACTCCGTCGAGAGTCTTGAGCACTTCGCCCTGAGATGCTCTGCGGACTATTACGGTGCCTCCGCGGACTTTGTCAGCATCGAAGGTGTGCAGGGGCTGTCCGAGCTCGAACAGGACAAAATTGGAGATGTCAACTATGTTGTTGATGGGCTTGAGTCCTATGCTCTCGAGGCGCTCGGCAAGCCATTTGGGCGAAGGTCCGACCTTCACGCCTTTCACAGTCACTCCGCTGTAGCGTGGAGCCGCCGAAGGATCCTGCACATCGATGCCGAGACCTTTGCCGGGACCCTCCTTGAATGCCTCGACAGAGGGCCTGTCAAGCTTGCAGGGCACGCCCTTGAGCTTAAGTGCTGCATAGATGTCGCGGGCAACTCCCCAGTGGGAGGCCGCATCCACGCGGTTCGCGGTTATCTCATACTCGATTACAGCCTGGGTGCCAAGTCCGAGGTATTCGGCGGCGGGAGTGCCCACCACGGCATCCTCAGGGAGCACCATTATGCCTTCGTGGCTGGTGCCTATCCCGAGCTCGTCCTCGGCGCAAATCATGCCGAAGGATTCCACACCGCGGATTTTGGACTTCTTGATCTTGAAGTCTCCCGGGAGTTCGGTGCCTATGGTTGCAAGCAGCACCTTCTGCCCTGCTGCCACGTTGGGAGCGCCGCACACTACGGTGAGAGGCTCGCCGCTGCCGGCATCAACCCTGGTTATGTGCAGATGGTCGCTGTCCGGGTGCGCTTCGCACTCCAGCACCTTTGCAACCACTACACCCCTGAGGCCGCCGGGAACCCGGTCCTGCTCCTCCACGGCATCCACTTCGATGCCTACCGCAGTCATGAGGTCAGCAATCTGCTGAACCGTCAGGTCACATTCAAGATAATCCTTGAGCCATTCGAATGAAAGTTTCATCTCTTCTTCTGCTATTGCCTTATGTCGTCCGGGGAGAAAAGCGACTCCACGAACTCCTGTTTGTTGAATTGCTTTAAGTCATCAGCTCCTTCGCCCACACCGAGGTAGCGAAGAGGGACCCCAAGCTGGTCCACTATGCCTATCACCACTCCGCCCTTCGCGGTGCCGTCGAGCTTGGTGAGGGCGAGTGAAGTGATCTCGGTCGCACGGGCAAACTCGCGCGCCTGCTGGTAGGCGTTCTGCCCCGTAGATGCGTCGAGCACCAGCAGCACCTCGTGGGGTGCGTCGGGGACTACCTTGCGCATCACGTTGCGTATCTTGCTGAGCTCGTTCATGAGGTCCACACGGTTATGAAGGCGTCCGGCAGTATCAATCAGCACCACGTCAGTACCGCGAGCCACGGCCGATTTGACGGTGTCGAAAGCGACCGACGCCGGGTCTGAACCCATCTGCTGCTTCACTATGTCGACGCCCACCCTGTGCGCCCAGATATCCAGCTGCTCTACGGCCGCCGCCCTGAAAGTATCGGCAGCGCCGATAAGGATGCTCTTGCCGCGGGACTTGTACAGGGACGCAAGCTTGCCTATGGTGGTAGTCTTGCCCACGCCGTTGACTCCCACTACGAGCACGACATAGGGCTTGGCGTCCACGCGGGGCTCGGCCGCATCGACCGAGGGACACACCGCAAGGAGCTTGGAAATCTCGTCGCGCAGGAGCACCACGAGCTCGTCAAAGGACATGTATTTATCCCTTTCGACACGGTCCTCGAGGTTCTCCACAATCTTCAGCGTGGTCTCCACTCCCATGTCGGACGCAATGAGCGCTTCCTCTATGGCGTCGAGCGTATCGTCGTCCACCCGGGACTTCCCCGCTATAGCGCGGGAGAGCCTTTCGAAGAAGCTGCGTTTGGTCTTTTCAAGTCCTTCCATATAACGCACAAATATACAAAAAAGGCCGCACATCTAAGCGCGGCCTTTAAAGTATGTTTGAGGCTCGGTATTACTTCTTTGCGAAATAATCCTTAGCCTGCTCAGCCTCGACGAGATGCTCCGTGAAAACGTAAGCACCGGTCTTGGGAGATTTCTCCATGCGGATGCACTTGACCATGCTCTTGGCACCGGCCTTTGCTGCGAATGTTGCGACGGCTTTCTTTGCCATAATTTATCCTCCGATGATTACTTTATTTCACGATGAACGGTTACCTTGCCGAGATAGGGGTTGAACTTCTTAAGCTCAAGCCTTTCGGGGGTGTTCTTACGGTTCTTGACGGTAACGTAACGGGACATTCCGGGCACTCCGCTTTCTTTCTGCTCAGTGCACTCAAGGATGACCTGCACCCTGTTTCCTTTTGTCTTCTTTGCCATAGTACTTAGTTTTAAACAAGGTTTACAAGGCCATTCTTACGGGCCTCGCGAAGCGAAGCCTCAAGGCCGTTCTTCTCTATGGTCCTGATACCCTTGCAAGAAACCTTGAGGGTGATGAACCTCTGCTCCTCCTCGCTCCAGAACCTCTTCTTCTTGAGGTTAAGGGAGAAGTCGCGCTTGGTGCGCAGCTTGGAATGGGCAACATTGTTGCCTTTCATCCTCTTCCTGCCTGTTATTTGACAAACTTTTGCCATGATATCTTTGTTTTATTATTTTCTTGCTTAGGGGGTGCAAATATCGCTTTTAATTTTCTGATTTCCAAATCGGAGTCTATACAAATTTCAGGAATCTGCGCCACCTTATATTCTTGGGGAACGAAGCCCCGTTGTCTGTTGAGAGCCAGATGACCACCGGTCTGCCGACTATATGGTCTTCAGGGACGAATCCCCAGTACCTTGAGTCCAGGGAATTGTGCCTGTTGTCTCCCATCATGAAGTAATAGTCCTGCTCGAAGGTATAGCTGCCTTCTTGCAGCGCTGCGTCCACGTCACCGTGTTCGTAATCCCTTATAATCCTCTCATACAGAGGGAGGTTCTCCTCCGTGAGCTCCACTGTCGCTCCCTTTGACGGGATCCACAGGGGTCCGAAGAAATCCCTCGTCCAGCCGGACTCCTGAGTGAAGGGGAAAATTTCCCTCCAGTCGGATTCCCTCTCCAGCATCGGCTCCACCTCCAGCACGCTCTTGTAACCCTTGAGCTTTTCGAGCCCTTCTGCGTTGAAGCACTCTATGTAGCTGCCGGTCGTGGTGGTAACCTTGTAGCTGAGCTGAACCCCCGGCCAAACCGTCTGCTGCTCTCCGTTGACCCACACCAGTCCTTCGCGGACTTCAAGCGTATCGCCCGGGAGGGCGACGCAGCGCTTGACGTAATGGTCCTTGCGGTCCATCGGGCGGGCTACCACGGGTCCCAGCTTGGAGACTCTCTCGCGACCCATAATGCGTACCAGCGCATGGTAGTCTTCGACGGGAGCGGCGCGCAGCACCGTATCTCCATTGGGGAAGCCGAACACAACACAGTCACCGCGGCGAACTTTGCGCAGCCCCGGCAGGCGTCTGTACTTCCATTGCACTGAAGTCGAGTAAGACTCCTTGCCGAATATTGTGTTGTGGGTGAAGGGGACCACCAGAGGGGTCTGGGGCATCCTTGCACCGTAGGTTATCTTGCTGACGAAGAGGTGGTCTCCTGTGAGGAGCGTCCCCTCCATCGAGGATGACGGAATCTTGAAGGCCTGGAAGAAGAAAATGTTCAGGAAAGTAACGACAACCACTGCAAAGAGTATGGCGTCTATCCAGTCCAGAAGGGCGTTGACTACCTTGCTCTTTGTACGGAAACGCTTCTGCTTCTTCTTTCCGGCCACCGCCCAGCGCTACTTAACGGACTTGATGATAGCCTCGAAAGCCTGAGGGTTGTTCATCGCGAGGTCGGCGAGGACCTTACGGTTCAGGCTGATGTTCTGAGCTGCGAGCTTACCCATGAACTGGGAGTAGGAGATACCGTACTGGCGTGCAGCTGCGTTGATCCTCTGGATCCAGAGTGCACGGAAGTTGCGCTTCTTGGCCTTGCGGTCACGGTAAGCATAGGTGAGACCTTTCTCGTAGGTGTTCTTGGCTACGGTCCAAACATTCTTCCTGGAAAGGAAGTTACCGCGGGTTCTCTTGAGAATCTTCTTGCGGCGAGCGCGTGATGCGACTGAGTTAACTGATCTAGGCATAATTTGACTTTTTAGAGAACCAACAATTCGTTAACCTGCTTCCTGTTCGCCTTCTCGAGGATTGCGAAGTGGTCGAGGTTCCTCTTCTGCTTTTTGGTCTTCTTGGTGAGGATGTGGCTGTGGTAAGCATGCTTCCTCTTGATTTTTCCCGACCCGGTAAGCGCGAAACGCTTTTTGGCACCGGAATTGGTCTTAAGCTTTGCCATTGTCTGGTTTTTTTGAGTTAATAATAAATATATAAGGTGTAGTAACCTATTTCTTCTTAATCGGAGCAATCATCATGGTCATCCTCTTGCCCTCGAGCGACGGCATGTTCTCAGCGCGTCCCCACTCCTCCAGCTCCACTGCAAAACGGAGGAGCTGCTTCTCGCCCTGGTCGGCGAACATTATCGAGCGGCCGCGGAAGAAGATGGTCGCCTTGACCTTGCTGCCTTCCTGCAGGAACTCCGACGCATGCTTGAGCTTGAACTGGAAATCGTGCTCGTCCGTGTTGGGGCCGAAGCGTATCTCCTTGATCACGACTTTAGCTGCATTTGACTTAATCTCCTTGGCCTTCTTCTTCTGCTGATAGATGTACTTCTGGTAGTCAAGTATCTTGCAGACAGGGGGATCGGCCTTTGCCGAAATCTCTACCAGGTCAAGCTCCAGTGAGTCTGCCATGGCGAGTGCCTTAGACAGGGGGTAAATCCCCTGCTCGGGTATGTTCTCGCCGACAAGACGCACCTCGGGTGCGGTTATCTGGGCGTTGATCCTGAGATCAAACTCCGACTTCTCATCCTTGCGGAAGTCGGGTTTGCGTCCTCCCGGCTTGCGGGTAGGTTTCGGTCTGTAAGGTCCGGCCATTAAGACAGTTCTTCAGCTATTGCTGCGTTAATGTAATTCACAAATTCTTCAATGCTCATGCTCCCCTGGTCAGCGCCTTCCCTCCTTACGGAGACACTGCCCTCGGAGATCTCCTTCTCACCTACGATCGCCAGTACAGGCACGCGGAGAAGGGATATTTCGCGGATCCTCTTGCCGAGTGTCTCGTTACGGGAGTCCACGGAAGCGCGAATATCGGAATTTTTAAGCAAAGAGCAAACTTTTTCTGCATAATCTGCATATTTCTCACTGATAGGCAATACTTTAACCTGATCGGGAGAAAGCCACAGAGGGAGGTGCCCTGCGGTGTGCTCAAGCACCACTGCGGTGAACCTCTCAAGGGAGCCGAAAGGAGCGCGGTGTATCATTACAGGGCGCTGCTTGCTGCCGTCGGCGTCGGTGTACTCGAGCTCGAAGCGCTCAGGCAGGTTGTAGTCCACCTGGATGGTACCGAGCTGCCACTTGCGTCCGATGGCGTCCTTGACCATGAAGTCCAGCTTGGGGCCGTAGAATGCAGCCTCGCCGAGCTCTACGACGGTCTTGAGCCCCTTCTTGGCGGCGGCGTCGATGATGGCCTGCTCGGCCTTGGCCCAATTCTCGTCGGAGCCTATGTACTTCTCCTTGTTGGCGGGATCGCGCAGGGAAATCTGCGCCATGTAGTCCGTCATCTTGAGGGTCTTGAACACATAGAGTATCAGGTCGATAACCTTCTCGAACTCCTCCTGGAGCTGATCCGGGCGGCAGAACAGATGGGCGTCATCCTGCGTGAAACCGCGGACGCGGGTAAGTCCGTGGAGCTCACCGCTCTGCTCGTAACGGTACACGGTGCCGAACTCTGCGAAGCGCAGGGGCAGGTCGCGGTAGCTGCGGGGAGAGCTGCGGAAGATCTCGCAGTGGTGAGGGCAGTTCATGGGCTTGAGCATGTACTCCTCTCCCTCCTGCGGGGTATGTATGGGCTGGAACGAGTCCTTGCCGTACTTTGCATAGTGGCCGGAAGTGACGTAGAGGTCCTTGCCGCCGATGTGAGGGGTCACGACCGGCAGATAGCCAAGCTCAGCCTGCTTGCGGCGCAGGAAGCTCTCGAGGACATTGCGCATTACGGCGCCGCGGGGCAGCCATAGGGGCAGACCCAGACCCACCCTGGACGAGAAGGTGAAGAGCTCCATCTCGCGTCCGAGCTTGCGGTGGTCGCGCTTTGCGGCCTCCTCGAGCATTACGAGATACTCGTCGAGCATGGACTTCTTGGGGAAGGTGATGCCGTATATACGGGTGAGCTGCTGGCGGGTCTGATCACCCTTCCAGTAAGCTCCGGCTATGCTGGTGAGCTTGATGGCCTTGATATCGTTGACGTGCTTGACGTGAGGGCCGCGGCACAGGTCGGTAAACGCACCGTTGGTGTAGAAGGTGATCGTACCGTCCTCGAGGTCCTGGATGAGCTCGACCTTGTAGGGGTCGCCCTTTGCCACGAAGTACTTCATGGCGTCGGTCTTGGAGACTTCCTTGCGCTCGAAGGTCTCGCCTGCCTTGGCAAGCTCGATCATCTTGTCCTCGACGGCCTTGAGGTCCGCTTCGGAAATCTTGCGGTCGCCCAGGTCTACATCATAATAGAAACCGTTTTCCACGGCAGGTCCGACGCCGAAGCGGACGCCCGGATACAGGGCTTCCAGTGCCTCGGCCATAAGGTGTGCCGATGAATGCCAGAACATTCTTCTGGTTTCTTCTTCTTCCCAGGGGCGTATGGTCCCGTCGGTAAAAGCAATAGTCAACATATCTGTTAGTGTTTTACAAGCTTGCAAATATAGCTAAAATCGCGCAATTTTACCTATATTTGTCTCGCTATGACTGACAGGAAATCATTATGGGACAGCGCCGGCAAGGCCGGTCTCGTCCTCGGGCTCATATCCATAGCCTACACCCTTCTGAGCTGGCTTACCGGCAAAATGGGAGCCGACGGCGTGGGCATGGCTTTTCTGGTAGGTGCACTTAACGTAGTGCTGTGGCTCGCCAAATTCGTGGGATGCATCCTCGTGATGAGGGCCCTGATGAAGCGTTTCGTGGCCTCGGAGCCGGGCGCGGACAATTCCGACAGCTTTCGCTTCGGAGTGGCGACCTCCCTGCTGTCAGCCCTGCTGTTCTCAGCTTTCATCCTGGCATTCTATTCATTCATAGCACCCGATGCCATTACGGACACCATGGACACTCTGCTGCAGAATCCCTCCATCGCATCCGAAGGCAAGGAGGCAATCGAGGCTATTGTGCCGAAGATGCCTGTGATTATGTTCTTCTCGCAGCTTTCGTACTGCTTCCTCTTCGGACTGGCGCTCTCCGCCATCCTGTCACGCAGAATCCCTTCGCGCAATCCCTTCGAGGACGGCGCTGACGAGCAATAAAATACCCCCATCACCATGGACGCAAGCATAGTAGTACCCCTTTTCAACGAAGCCGAATCCCTCCCCGAGCTTGTGGAGCGCATCCACAAGGCGATGACTGGCAAGGGCCTGAGTTACGAGGTAATCATGGTCGATGACGGGAGCACCGACGGCTCCTGGGATGCAGTAACGGCACTCGCTGCGGGCAATCCCGCCGTGCACGGCATACGGTTCCGCCGCAATTACGGCAAGTCCGCGGCCCTATTCTGCGGCTTCGCTAAAGCCGAGGGTGAAGTGGTGTTCACCATGGACGCCGACCTCCAGGACGCTCCCGAGGAACTCCCTGAGATGTACGACATGATAGTTAAGGACGGCTACGACCTCGTATCCGGATGGAAGAAGCACCGCGTGGACAACGCTCTCACCAAGAATCTCCCCTCGAAGCTGTACAACGCCACAGCCCGCCGTATCACCGGCATCAAGCTGCACGATATGAACTGCGGCCTCAAGGCCTATCGCAAGGAGGTAGTGAAGAGTATTGAAGTATACGGTGAGATGCACCGTTATATACCCTATCTCGCCAAGAACGCCGGCTATGCCAAGATAGGCGAGAAGGCTGTCCATCACGAGAAACGCAAATACGGCAAGAGCAAGTTCGGCATGAACCGTTTCGTCAACGGATTCCTGGACCTGTTCAGCCTGTGGTTCCTCAGCGCATTCGGCGGCAAGCCCATGCACTTCTTCGGCTATCCGGGGATACTTATGTTCCTGGCCGGATTCGTAATGACTGTCTGGATTATAGTCGCGAAGCTTGTCCACCAGGCTAACGATCTGCCTTACAGGGCCGTAACCGACCAGCCGCTGTTCTATCTGGCGCTGCTGGTTGTCGTACTCGGTGTGGCGCTCTTCCTCGCCGGCTTCATCGGTGAGATGATCTCCCGCAGCCGCACCGACCGCAATCACTACAATATCAAAGAGGAATTCTAGAAGAATCTCCTTGCTGCCGTATTTTCGGTTTTTATGCGCGAGCATAAAAAAACAGTCCGGGTCACTGATGTGACTCGGACTGTTAGAAAATGCG
>CAMZEI010000025.1 GCA_947305815.1 uncultured Bacteroidales bacterium
ATGAGTTCGCCAAGGACTTCCGCAACGAGGGTATGGACAAGACCCACAACCCTGAATTCACCTGCATGGAGATATATGTGGCGTACAAGGATTACATCTGGATGATGAACTTCGTGGAGAAGATGCTCGCCAAGATATCCCTCGCAGTCAACGGTACCACAAAGGTGCAGATTGGCGGGAACGAGGTTGATTTCGGTGGCACTTACCGCCGCCTCCCCATACTCGACGCCATCAAGGAATACGCTGGAGTGGATGTTGCAGGCATGGACGAGGACCAGCTCCGCGCTACCTGCAAGAAGCTCGGTGTCGAGGTGGAGCCCTCAATGGGTAAGGGCAAACTGATTGACGCTATCTTCGGACAGTTCTGCGAGGACAAGCTCATACAGCCTACATTCATAATCGATTATCCCGTCGAGATGTCGCCGCTTACCAAGCGCCATCGCAGCAACCCTGAGCTCACGGAGCGTTTCGAGCTGTTTGTCTGCGGCAAGGAGCTGGCGAACGCATACAGCGAGCTGAACGATCCTATCGACCAGCTGGAGCGCTTCGAGGAGCAGGCCCGTCTCAAGAGCAAGGGCGACGACGAGGCCATGTACATCGACATGGACTTCGTGCGCGCACTCGAATACGGCATGCCTCCGACCTCCGGACTCGGCATGGGCATAGACCGTCTCACCATGTTCATGACCGGTCAGACTGCCATCCAGGATGTACTGTTCTTCCCTCAGATGAGGCCCGAGAAGGCTGCACCGAAAGACTGATATGATAATTAGCTCCCTCCAGAACCCCAAGGTCAAGGACCTCGTCGCCCTGCAGCAGAAATCCCAGCTGCGGCGCGAGAGGGGACTCACCGTCGTGGAGGGGCGCAGGGAGCTGGAGCATTGCATGGCCGCGGGCTTCGAGCCTGTGGATGTGTTTGTCTGCCCGGAGATTCCGGGTCGCGGCTTCGCCTTGCCCGGAATGACTACATACGAAGTGACCTCGGAGGTGTACGCCAAGATGGCATACCGCGGCGGTACTGAAGGCGTGATAGCCACAGTACGCACTCGGAATCTGGGCCTCGCAGACCTCAGGACTGAGGGCTCACCGCTATACATAGTCCTCGAGAGCGTCGAGAAGCCAGGCAACCTCGGAGCAGTGTTTCGCAGCGCCGATGCCGCAGGGGCCGACGGAGTGATAGTCTGCGACCCGCTTTGCGACATCTACAATCCCAACGTGGTCCGCGCAAGCATAGGGGCCATTTTTACTGTCCCTACTGTTGAGGCGAGTTCCGAAGAGACTATCAAATGGCTGAAGTCTAACAATATACAGATACTCACAGCACAGCTTCAGGATTCTTCGCCATATTACAATACTCCAATGCTTGGCGGCACGGCAATTGTAATGGGAACGGAGTCCACGGGACTCTCGCAGTCCTGGAGGAAAGCGGCGGACGCACATATCATGATACCTATGGCGGGACAGCTGGATTCGCTCAACGTCTCGGTATCAGCGGCAGTCCTGCTGTTCGAGGCAATTAGACAAAGACAGGAAAGCAAAACACTATAAACACTTTTATATTATGTCACTCAACAAAGTAATGCTTATCGGTAACGTTGGAAGAGACCCCGAAGTACGTTACCTTGATGGAAACAACGGCGCCGGACAGGGCACCAAAGTAGCAACCTTCACCCTCGCAACCTCCGAAAGGTACAGAGACCGCAGCGGCGAGCTCCGCGAGAACACCGAATGGCACAACATCGTGGCTTGGCGCAACTCCGCCGATGTCGCAGAGAAGTTCATCCGCAAGGGCACCCAGATCTTTATCGAAGGTCGTCTCAGGACTCGCTCCTGGACTGACACCCAGGGTGTCAAGAAGTTCACCACCGAGGTGGTGGTAGATAACCTCCAGCTCCTTGGACGCCGTCCCGACCAGGATGGCGGCTATGCTGGTGATCAGGGTGGATACGGCGCACCTGCACAGCCTCAGTATCATGCCCCTGCTCAGCCGCAGTACCAGGCACCTCAGCAGCCTCAGTATCAGGCTCCGGTCCAGGCAGCTCCCGCAGCCCCTGCTCAGCCCATCAACATCGAGCTTGACGGCGACGGCACCGACGACCTTCCGTTCTAGAATCTAGCGCAGCGTTTTTCGCAACGCGCTGATTTACAGATAATTCCAGAAATGGCATAGGGAATTTACCCTATGCCATTTCTGGAATCTGCTGAGTATCATAGACTTACAAAAAACGGTCGCAACTTTTGAAGTGTTCAAAATAATATATAAATTTGCGAGATTAGTCTTAGAAGCGACCAATGATTAAGGAAAGCAAGTGGATTATTAAGAGCGGAGCCGATCCGGAGGCTACCCGACGCCTTAGCGCCGAGGTGGGCATCGACCCCGTGCTCGCAGATCTGCTTGTCCAGAGGGGAGTGACGACATTCGAGCAGGCGAGGGCATTCTTCCGCCCCAATCTCGACAACCTGCACGACCCCTTCCTCATGACGGATATGGACAAGGCCGTCGAGCGCCTGCACAAGGCCATCACCGAAGGCGAGAAGATACTCGTTTATGGTGACTACGACGTGGATGGCACCACTGCGGTGGCTCTCGTCTATTCCTTCATCAAACGCTTCTCCGACAAGGTGGATTTCTATATCCCTGACCGCTACGACGAGGGTTACGGAGTCTCATACAAGGGCATTGACTGGGCTGCCGAGGGCGGCTTCGGCCTCATTATCACCCTGGATTGCGGCATCAAGGCCATAGATAAGGTCCGCTATGCGGCCTCCAAGGGCCTGGAGGTGATCATCTGTGACCACCACCTGCCCGGCGAGGCGCTTCCGGCCGCCGTGGCGGTGCTGGACCCCAAGCGGGAAGACTGCAACTATCCTTTCGACGACCTGTCGGGTTGCGGAGTGGGATTCAAGCTGGTGCAGGCATATTCGCAGCGCTACGGGATACCCTTCGAGAGCCTCCTGCCGCTTCTGGACCTGCTCGTAGTGAGCATAGCCTCCGACCTGGTGTCCATGGTGGGGGAGAACAGGGTCCTGGCGCATTACGGCCTCAAGCGCCTCAATGAGAATCCCCGTCCGGGTCTTCTGGCAATGATCAACCTCTCCAACATCGAGCCTGGTCACCTGGGAATCGATGACATAGTCTTCAAGATTGGTCCTCGCATCAACGCCGCCGGCCGCATGGAGTCGGGCCGTCTCGCCGTGGAGCTCCTCAAGGAGGACGACCTCGCCGCCGCTATGCGTATCGGAGAGCGCATCAACGAGAGCAACAACGACCGCAAGAACATAGACCGCGAAATTACCCGCGAAGCCCTTGAAATGGTCGAATCCGGCCAATGCCTCGCTTCCGGGAGCGCAACCATAGTCTATAATCCCAAGTGGAACAAGGGTGTCGTGGGTATAGTGGCATCCCGACTGGTAGAGGCTTATTACCGTCCCACGGTGGTGCTCACCAAGTCCAACGGCTTCGTCACCGGATCAGCGCGCAGCATAGCGGGATTCGATCTCTACGAGGCCATCGAGAGCTGCGCAGACCTGCTGGAGAATTTCGGCGGACATGTCTATGCCGCAGGCCTGACGCTCAAGGAGGAGAATCTCCCTGAGTTTGCCCGCAGGATGTCAGCGTTCGTCGCCGACAAGATAACCTCGGAGATGCTTACGCCCGTCATCGAGATAGACTCCAAGCTGGATTTCTCGCAGATAACGCCCAAGTTCTTCAGGATACTCAAGCAGTTCCAGCCTTTCGGCCCCGGCAACGGCAATCCTCTATTCGTCACCGAGAACGTCTATGACGCCGGAAGCGGTCGCAAGGTGGGTGCAGGTGGCGTGCACATGCGCCTTGACCTCATGCAGGAGTCGCAGCCTTATCACCAGATAGCGGCAATTGCCTTCAATATGGCTGATTATTACGACTATATCAAGTCCGGCAATCCGCTGGATGTCTGCTACTCCATAGTTGAGAACTTCTACCGCGGCAGCTCATCCATTCAGCTCCGCGTGCGCGACTTCCATGAGAGGGAAGACGTGATCTAGAACAGGGTCGGCTCCTCTATCTCTCCGTCGAAACTGAAATCCGCTCCGCCGTCCGGAAGCTCCGGTCCGGGGGTGTTGTCGTCCTCCGGGAGGTCGATTTCTATCGGCTCGGCCGGAATGACTTCTTCTTCCTTTTCCAGAGCTTCGATGAACTCGACCTTTTTGACCTCGCCGCGCTCGACGCATTTGCGCCCTTTGGCGGCGACACCCTTCTTGCCGATGAACTCAGCAGCATCGACGGTCTCCGGGGCCTTGTCGCCTTTGAAGGTCACCTTATACTGCGGCCAGCGGTCGGAGCTGAGCTCCACAAGGTAGGACTTCTGCCCCTCGGCGATGAAGAGCACCGGGGTGTTGTCGCTTACGGAGAAGGCGAACCTCTTGACATAGAAGGCCTTGACCTTGGCATCCCAGTACAGGGCGGTGAACACCTTTTCGGGGTCGTACTTCTCAATCAGCAGCACCTCGCCCTGGTAGCGGTTGCTCAGATCGAAGGAAGTGGTGTAGAAGGTACCGTTCTTGAATACCGCCAGCACCTTGTCGCCGGTGTCGAACTGCCCGAGGTACAGGCCGCGGCCCTCGTCGTTGAGCTTCTGGATATCGGAGTCGTACCACACGTCCTTGCCGGCTATGGTGGAAACACCCTGGCTCTTGAGGCTTATCTTCTGGATGGTGAACTTCGTGACGAGGTTGCCCCTCGAGGTCTTGCCCTTGATCATCAGGGTGGAGAAGTCGTACTCGAAGGAGGTCTTCTTGAGCTTCGGACGGGGACGCAGCTGCACCTTAACCACCTCGGCCTCTCCGTTGTGGTTGGCCGTGAACCAGACTATCTTCGAGCCGGCTTCACCGGTGGTGATGTCGTATTCCTTGTCCCTCGTTATCGAAGTGATGGCAAACCTCTTGGCGTAGTACACAGAGCTGTTGCCCTCGCGGTAGATTACATTGTATATGGTCCGGTCGTCACCGCGGTTGAACACTCCCACGTACAGGAGGTCCTTGCCGAAGAAGGCTTTGTCGCTGACCTTGGTTATGCGGTACTTGCCGTCGCGGCCGATGACGATTATCTCCGACATGTCGGAGCAGTCGCAGATGTACTGCCCGCCGTCGGAGTTCTTGAGCCCTATACCGACGAAGCCTTCGGCCATATTGGCCTGGAGCTTGGCGTTGTTGTTGATGACCTTGGTAGCTGCAATGGTCTCGAAATCACCGAGTTCCGTAAGGCGCGGGAAGTCTTTGCCGTACTTCTTCCTGAGCTCCTTGAACCAGGCTATGGTGTAGGCGTTGATGCCTTCGATATTGGCCTGCACTTCCTTCATCTTAGCCTCGATGGCGAGGATGCGAGCGTCGTTCTCCCTGGTATCGAACTTGGAGATTTTTCTCACCGGCTTCTCGACCAGCTTCTCTATGTCCTCCATAGTGATGGCGCGGCGAAGCAGACTCTGGTACTCCTTCATCCTGGTGAAGATGTCCTGCAGCTGGGTCTCCCAGTCCTTCTGGTCCTGCTCGAGGACCTTGTAGATGCGGTTCTCGAAGAATATTCGCTCCAGTGAGCACCAGTGCCAGTCGGACTCCAATTTATCCAGAGCTATCTTAAGCTCCGCAAGGAGAATATCGCGGGTATGCAGAGTGCTGTACTGCAGAATCTCGTCCACCCCGAGGAACTGGGGCTTGTCGCCCACGATGACGCAGGCGTTGGGCGAAATGTTGCACTCGCAGTCGGTAAATGCATAGAGGGCGTCGATGGTCTTGTCCGGCGAGACGTCGGCGGGCAGATGGATGAGTATGTTGACGGAGTCCGTCGTCATGTCATCAATCTTCTTGATCTTGATCTTGCCCTTCTCCTTGGCCTTGAGTATGGATTCGATGATGTCCTTGGTGTATTTGCCGTAAGGTATCTCGGTTATTGCGATAGTGCTCTTGTCGAGTTTCTCAATCTTGGCGCGCACCTTGACGGAGCCTCCGCGGCGGCCGTTGTTGTACTTGGAGCAGTCCGCGTAGCCTCCGGTAGGGAAGTCGGGCAGCAGTTGGAAGGGCTTGCCCTCCAGGATTGCCACCGATGCGTCGATAAGTTCGTTGAAGTTGTGCGGAAGAATTTTGGAAGCCAGACCCACGCCTATGCCGTCGGTACCCTGAGCGAGCAGCAGAGGGAAACGCACGGGGAGCTCTGTAGGCTCGTCCTTGCGGCCGTCGTAGGACTTCATTGTGGGCGTCACCTCGGGGTCGAAGAGCACCTCCTTGGCGAACTTGCTGAGGCGGGCCTCGATGTACCTGGGAGCGGCATTGGAGTCGCCGGTGAGGATGTTACCCCAGTTACCCTGGCAGTCGATCACCAGTCCCTTCTGTCCGAGGGTGACGAGGGCGCCGAGTATGGATGCGTCGCCGTGGGGATGGTACTGCATGGCCTGTCCTACGATGTTGGCAACCTTGGTGTAAGTACCGTTGTCAATCTTGTACATCGCGTGGAGGACCCTGCGCTGAACCGGCTTCAGACCGTCCGAGATATGCGGCACGGCACGGTGCAGGATAACGTATGAAGCGTAATCCAGGTACCAGTCGCGGAACATCCCGGAGAGCTTGAAGCGGTGCGAATCGCTCCCCAGCAGTTTCTGGAATTTACCCAGCTCTTCGCCTTCGGCAATGATATCTTCGTATTCTTCGTCCATCTCCGTACTAATCTTCGTAACCGAACTTGCGGAGCTCCGTGCGGCTCTCCCTCCAGTCCGGATCTACCTTGACGTAAATCTGCAGGAACACTTTTTTCTGGAAGAAATCTTCCATGTCCAGCCGGGCCTGCGTCCCGACTTTCTTGAGGGCGCTGCCGCCCTTGCCGATTATTATGCCCTTCTGGGACTCGCGCATCACGTAAATCACGGCCCCGATATCGTAACGCTCGGCTCCCTCGTGGAAGCTTTCGATACCGACCTCGCAGCTGTAGGGTATCTCCTCCTTGTAATTGAGGAGTATCTTCTCGCGGATTATCTCCGATGCGAAGAAGCGGAGGTTGCGGTCGGTGAAGGTGTCCTTGTCGTACCACGGCGGGCACTCGGGCAGCAGTCCTACGACCGTCTCCAGAATGCTCTCGAGGTTGAATTTCTCCAGCGCGGAAGCCGGGATGACCGTGGCCTTGGGGAGCTTGGACTTCCACCACTGAATAAGCTCTACGACTTTCTCCTGGCTGCTGAGGTCAATCTTGTTGATTACCACCACCACGGGGCAGAGAATTCCACCGAGTTTGTCGAGGTATTCGGCGTTTTTCTCGGAACTCTCCACAGTATCAGTGACATAGAGTATCACGTCCGCGTCACCGATTGCACCGTCCACGAAGGACATCATGTTCTTCTGGAGACGGTAGCTGGGTTTCAGGATACCCGGGGTGTCGGAGTAAACAATCTGCCAGTCCTCGCCGTTGACTATTCCGAGTATGCGGTGGCGGGTGGTCTGGGCCTTGGCCGTCACTATGCTCAGCTTCTCGCCCACGAGGGCGTTCATCAGCGTGGATTTGCCGACGTTGGGATTGCCAATTATGTTGACGAAACCGGATCTGTGCATCAGGCGTATGCCCCCATCTTTAAGATATTGATTTCTCCCTGTGTGAGATAACGCCATTCGCCCTTCTTGAGGCCCTTCTTGGTGAGACCCGCGAAATAGACCCTGTCGAGGGCCTTGACGCTGTACCCGAGGCTCTCGAATATGCGGCGCACTATCCTGTTCTTGCCGGAATGTATCTCGATTCCGAGCTTGCGGCGGTCGCCTTCATCGATGTATTCGAGTTCGTCGGCTGCGATCTCTCCGTCCTGCAGGGTTATGCCGGCAAGTATGCTGTCGTGGTCCTCCTGCGAGAGCTCGCGGTCGAGGGTTACCTGGTAAATCTTCTTCTTGTCGTAAGAGGGATGGGTGAGGCGTTCGGACATCTCGCCGTCATTGGTGAACATGAGCACGCCCGTAGTAGCCTTGTCCAGCCTGCCTACAGGATAAACCCTTGCGCTGCAGCCCTTTATGAGATCCATTACGGTCTTGTCGGCGTGGGGGTCGCTGGCGGTGGTGACATAGCCGCGGGGCTTGTTCATCACCAGATAGACCTTCTCTTCGCCGCGGAGACGCTCGCCGTTGAAGCGGATGTCGTCGGTGTCGGCGTTGACTTTGGTGCCGAGCTGGGTTACGACTTCGCCGTTGACTGTGACCAGTCCGGCCTCGATATAGGTATCGGCTTCACGCCTGGAGCAGACTCCGGATGCGGCGATGAAGCGGTTGAGGCGCATTTCGCCGGGTGCCATGACCTCTACGGGTGCGGTTTGAGCGGCCCTCTCCGCGTCGCGGCGGGTCTTGCGGCCTACCATGCGGTCGATGCCCTCATCGGATGACTTGCGGGGCCTGCGGTCACCGAAAGACCTGCGCTCACCGAACGGCTTGCGGTCACCAAAAGACCTGCGCTCTCCGAAAGATTTTCGCTCTCCGAAGGCTTTGTGCTCTCCGTGGGGACGGCTACCTCCTTCGTGGTGGCCGTAAGATTTGTGTTCACCGGTGCTGCGGCTCCCGCCGAAGGCCGGCCTTGCGCCGGAGTGGCTGCGGCTCTCGCCGTCACCACCCTGGACTTTTGCTCTGCGCGGCCTGAGTTTGCGGCCGCTCTTGCTGAATTCTTCCATTTTATCTTACACTACTTAAGTTTGAATATGTATGTTATCGTGCCCTCCTGAAGGGCAGGAGCATCTGCGCTCATGTTGAAATGGGTCTCCATGGCCGCCTTGCGCGAAGCGTTCCACAGGGTCCTGTCGGTCACCGTGGTGCCGTCGGCTCCGGGGACCGCGCTCTGGACATTGCCGTACTGGTCAACCCTTATCGTTACTACGACTATGCCGCTCTCCTGCACGGTGTATGCAGGACGGGGCAGATTGCCTACTACATTGCGCCCCTTGAGCTGAGCGTTGGGCTTGCCGTCGGTGCGCCCGAGTCCTGTATTGCCGTCAGCCTGTCCTGCCTTGAAGGTAGGGGTGGCCTTATCGGCGCCATGTGGTGCTGTCAGCGAAGTGTCCTTTTTCGACATCCCCGGGAAACTTGCCCTGGGGTCCAGTTTGGGCTCTTCCTTGACCTCAGGGGTAGGGACATCGATATCGCCTACCGGATCGGGAGCCGTAGCCGGGGTAAGGTTTGGAGCCTCGGACTCATAGGGCGACTGGCTCTTCTGAACGAGCTCCACGGGTTTTGTGCGGTCCGGCTCGCGGGAGCGGGGAGCGTCGCCGCGTACGACCTGCACTGGTTTTGGGGTGTCTTCGGAGAAATCAAGCAGCATGGCGGTCTCCTGGGGCGGCGGGTATATGTATTTGAGCCCGCTGCCGGATACGATGACCACGGCGATGAGGTGGGCCGCAACAGTCATGGCTGCCCCTATCCACTTCGCTGTATTTTCTCCGTACCTCGACATTCTACTCCGGCTGCGTCGCCAGAATCACTTTGTAATGGTTGCGTTTGGCGATGTTCATCACCGATACTATCTCCTTGATGGGTACGCTCTCATCGGAGTAAATCGAGAACGTCGGATCCTCTTCGCCCTGCAGCTTGTCCACCAGGGCATCCTCCACGCGGGACAGCGGCAGGGGAGTCTGGTCGCCGTCGATGTGGAAGGTGTAGCGGTCGCCGCCCCAGTCCTTGATGGACACGCTGGTCGTAGCCTTGGCACCCACCTGGCCCGTGCTTTTGGGGAGCAGGAGCTTGAGGGCGTTGGGGTTCACCAGCGTCGATGTCACAAGGAAGAATATGAGCAGCAGGAACACGATGTCGGTCATGCTCGACATCGCGATGTTGGGATCTGCCTTTATAGATCTCTTGAGTGCCATCTTACTTGGTATCAGCGGGTTCGGCTATGGTATCGAGGAACTCTATGGTGCTGCTCTCCATCTTGAAGACGAGTCCGGAGATTCTTGCAGTGAGGTAATTGTATCCGAAGTACGCAAGGATACCAACGATAAGTCCTCCGACCGTCGTAATCATTGCGGTGTAGATACCGCTGGACAGCAGGGTGATGTCGATGTTGTTGCCGGCCTGGGACATGTTGAAGAATGCCTGGACCATGCCTATGACAGTACCGAGGAAGCCTATCATGGGGGCTCCGCCGGCTATCATGGCGAGGTAGGGGAGGCCCTTCTCGAGGCGTGCGACCTCGACGTTGCCGACATTCTCGATAGCGCTCTGGATGTCTCCGAGGGGCTTGCCGAGATGAGCCACGCCGCTCTCGATCATGCGGGCGACAGGGTTGTCGTACTTGGTGCAGAGGGTACGTGCGGACTTGAGCTTGCCGTCCTGGACATAGTCGCGGATGTCGGCCATGAAGTTCTTGTCAACTTTGGAAGCATTGCTTATCATCCACCACTTCTTGCCGAAGATGTAGATGGCGATGATGGAGAGTGCGAGGAGGACCAGCATGAGCCAGCCGCCCTTGGTCGCCATCTCGATAAGCGAATAGGACATCTCCTGCTGTACGGGCGCAGCTTCGATGATGTCGCTCTGGAGTAAAGTAGTAAGCATTTCGTTATCTTGTATTATATATTATCAAAGCCTGCAAAGATACCTAATTATTTGGAATCTCAGTAATCCACGCCGGTGAGGAAAAGGGCGTGGCCGGGGGCGGATTCGCCGGCGAGCGATCGGTTGCGTTCAGCAAGCAGGGCGGGTATGGAGTCCGGCGCCCTCCGACCCCGGCCTACTTCGACAAGGGTCCCGACAGTGGCGCGTACCATGTTGCGAAGGAAGCGGTTGGCCGCAATCCTGAAGGCCCACAGATGTCCGTCCTCTACCACCGGGATGCCCGTCACGGGAGTCCAAAGTGCCTCATATACAGTGCATATCGGGTTCTGTACGTCGCTGCCGGTCTTCTCGAAGGAGCTGAAGTCGTGCTCTCCCAGGAGCGCCTCCGCGGCCGCGTTCATAGCCTCGAAATCCAGCTTGTAAGTGCATCGCCATGACCAGGCCTCGAGGAAGGGGTCCTTCGCCGTATGCAAAAAATATGTATATTCGCGTCGCTTTGCGCTGAAACGGGCGTGGAAGTCATCGGGTACTGCACGGACTTCGTGCACCACGATTGAGCGGGGCAGGATGGCATTTAATTTGTAGGCAAACTGCTCCGGTTCGAGGGGCTCGGGACTGTCGAAATGTGCCACGTAACCGCTCGCGCTGACAAGGGTGTCGGTGCGGCCGGCTCCGGTGACGGCACATTTGCCTCCGAGCAGCAGTCCGAGGGCATGCTCGAGACTCTCCTGGACCGTAGGGACGCCGTCCTGGACCTGCCAGCCAGAGAAACCGGCTCCGCTGTAGCTGAGACGCAACATGTAACGCATACGATTGCAAAATTATTACAAAATATGGAAAATGTAAACATCAAGGCCCTCAACGACCGCATCCAGCAGGAGAGCTCCTTCGTGGATCTCCTCTCCCTCGAGATGGGCAAGGTCATCGTAGGCCAGAAGGGGCTCGTGGAGAACCTCCTCATCGGTCTGCTGGCGAACGGACACATACTCCTCGAGGGTGTCCCCGGACTTGCCAAGACGCTTGCCATCAGCACCCTGTCGCAGGCCGTGAGCGCCAAGTTCAGCCGCATACAGTTCACTCCCGACCTGCTGCCCGCTGACGTCACCGGCACCCTGATCTATTCGCAGAAGAAGGAGCAGTTCGAGGTCCACAAGGGCCCCGTTTTCGCCAATTTCGTGCTGGCTGACGAGATCAACCGCGCTCCCGCAAAGGTACAGAGCGCCCTGCTCGAGGCCATGCAGGAGAGGCAGGTAACCATTGGTGAGCAGACTTTCGCCCTGCCTGAGCCCTTCCTCGTGATGGCTACTCAGAACCCCATCGAGCAGGAGGGTACCTATCCTCTGCCGGAGGCGCAGGTGGACCGTTTCATGCTCAAGGTCGTGGTGGATTACCCCACCAGGGAGGAGGAGAAGCTCATAGTCCGCATGAACAACGGCGGCACCTTCCCCAAGGTTTCCCCGGTCGTGACTCCCGAGGACATCGTCCGCGCCCGCAGTGTCGTCCGCGAAGTCTATATGGACGAGAAGATTGAGCGTTACATAGTTGACATAGTTTATGCAACCCGCACCCCCGGAGAGTATGGGCTCGGAAGTCTCAAGGACCTCATCTCCTTCGGAGCATCGCCCCGTGCCAGCATTTCGCTGAGTCTCGCGGCCAAGGCTTACGCCTTCATCAAGAGGCGCGGCTATGTCATCCCCGAGGACGTGAGGGCTGTCTGCCCCGAGGTGCTCCGTCACCGTATAGGACTCAGCTACGAGGCTGAGGCAGAGAATGTTACCACTGAGCAGATAATAGAGCAGGTAATCAATGCCGTCATCGTCCCGTAGTGCCACTGAGCTCCTCCGCAAGGTCCGCAAGATAGAAATACGGACCAAGGCGCTCTCCCATCAGATCTTCGCCGGTGAATACCATTCGGCCTTCAAGGGCCGCGGTATGACCTTCAGCGAAGTGAGGGAGTACCGCTGGGGGGACGACGTGCGCAATATGGACTGGAACGTGACGGCCCGCATGCGCAAGCCTCACGTCAAGGTTTTCGAGGAGGAGAGGGAGCTCACCGTGGTGCTGCTCATAGATGTCAGCCGCTCCGGCCTGTTCGGGACTTCCGTGAGGACCAAGCGCGACCTCATCGCCGAGATTGCGGCGGTGCTGTCTTTCAGCGCAGTACTCAACAACGACAAGGTCGGCGCTCTCTTTTTCTCAGACAAGGTGGAGCTGTTCATCCCGCCGGCAAAGGGCCGCAGCCATCTGCTGCATATAATAAGGCAGATAATCGAGCTTGAGCCAAGCTCGGACGGAACTGACATCTCGGAGGCCCTGCGCTTCCTTACTTCCGCCATTAAGAAGAAGTGTACTGCGTTCGTACTCAGCGATATGCTGGACACCGACGCAGAGGGTAATCCGCGCTACGAGGAGGCCCTCAAGGTAGCCGTGAACCGCCACGACATCTCGGTGGTGAAAGTGCACGACCCACGTGAGAGGACCATTCCCAACCTGGGTCTCGTGCATGTCAAGGATGCCGAGACCGGCCGCGGGGCATGGATCGATACCGGCAGCCGCCGCATGCGCAGCGAGTACGCCCGCAGGGCACAGGCACTCGACGAAGCCACTTCCCGCATGCTGCTCTCCCACAAGGTTGACAGCGTGGATATAGCAACGGATGAAGATTATGTGAAGGGCCTCAGGTCCCTGTTTGCACGCAGATGAAGATACTAACTGTCATACTGGCTGTCATTTTGGACATCATCCCCTTCGGAGAGGCGTTCCTGCGCCAGCTCCAGAAACGGGACTCGATACTTGTAGCAGACCAGTTGGAGTACGGCTTCCGTCTCGACGGGGCTGACACCCTGAAGGGTATTGCGCTTCCTGATTTCGAGCATGTCAGCGGCGATACCCTCACCCTCGTACGCAGCTGGCAGCTGGATACCCTGAAGGGTGGCTCCCTCGAAGGCACAGTCGTTATCGCTCCTTTCGAGGAGGGTCAGTATGTGCTGCCTGACATCCCGGTACTGGCGATAGGGGAGAGCGTGCAGGATACCCTGATATTCAAGGGCCTGGAGATGGAGGTCAAGACCATCCCCATCGATACGGCCACTTTCGAGATCCACGACATCAAGGGGCAGATGACCTATCCGGTAACTTTTGCGGAAGTACTGCCCTGGATACTCGGAGTGCTGGCCGCCGCGGCCCTTGTGTGGCTGCTGGTCTTCCTCGCCCGTCGTTACCGCAGTACGCACGGTGCCGGAGCAGGTCCCGCGGATCCTCCGCATGTCGTTGCCCTGCGTGCACTTGACCGCTATCGCGGTGACAAATACTGGGCTCCGGAGCGCCAGAAAGCATTCTATTCCGGTGTTACCGATGCCCTTAAACAGTATATCGACGATGTGTTCGGCATAGACGCTCCCGAGATGACCACCGCGGAGCTCTTCGATGCCCTCAAGGGCAGCGATTCCCTCACTCCGGAGCTCTACGTGAGCGCGAAGGAGCTGTTTGAGAGGGCTGACTTCGTAAAATTCGCAAAATACACGGCCACTGCCGAGGAGAATGCGGCAGTGCTGCCGACGGCAGTCCGGTTCGTGACCGACACATACAGCAGCGGGCTTGAGGAGGAGCCGGAGGAGTAGAATGTTCTTCGAGTATCCTCATCTGCTCTGGCTGCTGGTCGTCCCGGTGCTGCTCCTTGCGCTCTATGTTTTCAGGGAGCTTGCCGAGCGCAGGCCCCATCTTCGCGTCCCTTCGCTGCAGGGCTGGACGGACGGGTCTATATCGGTGATGTCAGTTGTGCGCCATCTTCCGCAGGCCCTTCGCATCGCCGCCCTGTGCCTTATAATCATAGCTGTAGCCCGCCCCCGTTCGTCACGGGACATGGAGAGGATAGACACCGAGGGAATAGACATAGTACTGGCGATGGACGTTTCGACGAGTATGCTGGCCCGGGACTTCAAGCCGGACCGCATCAGCGCCGCCAAGGACATCGCCGTTGAATTCATAGCCCAGAGGCCTTCGGACCGTATGGGCATAGTGGTATTTGCGGGCGAGAGCTACACCCAGTGCCCGCTTACGACAGACCGCGCCACCCTTATCAACCTGATGAAGGAAATAAGCACCGACCTCATTGAGGACGGTACCGCAATAGGCAACGGACTCGCTACTGCAGTGGCGCGCCTCACTTCGTCCGACGCCCCGAGCAGGGTGGTGATCCTGCTTACGGATGGCGTCAACAACATGGGCGAGATAGCCCCCGAGACCGCTGCCGAAATCGCAAAGACCTATAGAGTAAGGGTTTACACCATAGGAGTCGGAGCCAACGGCACTGCTCCCTATCCGGTCATGACCCCCTGGGGACCGGATGTGCAGCAGATGAGGGTGGAGATTGACGAAGACCTGCTCAAGGGGCTCGCCGCCGCTACCGGAGGACGCTATTTCAGGGCTACCGACAATACCAAGCTCTCCGAGATTTATTCCGAGATCAACAAGATGGAGAAGGCCCGCACCACCGTGGACAGCTTCCCGGTTTACAAGGAGCTCTTCGGCCGCTACGCCCTCGCGGCGCTGGTGTGCCTGCTTGCCGAGCTTCTCCTAGTGATATTAATACGCCGCCTGCCGTAATGATAATCTTCGCCGCACATAAGTTCCTGCTTTTGCTCCTGCTGGTACCTCTGATTCCTATCGGGTACGCACTGCTGCGCTGGGAGAGGCGCCGTCGCATTGCGCGCTTCGGCGACCCGGAGCTCGTGGCCGCCCTGATGCCGCACTGGTCCGGGGCCAAGGGCTGGGTGAGGACGGTGCTGTTCACCCTGGCGTTCGCATTCTTCGTGATAGGCCTGGCGCGTCCCCAGATAGGGGCGAAACTCAGCCAGAGGGAGACCCGCGGAGCAGAGATTATGATATGCCTCGACGTATCCAACTCCATGCTGGCGCAGGATTATTCGCCGGACCGCCTCAGCAGGGCCAAGCTGGCGATTTCCCGCCTCGTGGACAGGCTGGAGGGCGACCGTATAGGCCTGGTGGTATTTGCCGGTACCTCATTCGTGCAGCTGCCGATAACCACAGACTATGTGTCGGCCAAGATGTTCCTATCCTCAATCAGCACCTCATCCATCCCGGTGCAGGGTACGGCAATAGGTGATGCGATCAGGACCGCCTCGCACGGCTTCAGCGCGCAGAGCGAGAAGAGCCGCGCCATCATAGTCATTACCGACGGTGAGAACCACGAGGACGATGCGGCTCAGGCGGCCAAGGATGCCGCTGAGCTGGGCTGTAAGGTATATACTATAGGTGTGGGGTCGCTTCGTGGCGAGCCCATCCCGGTGGGAGGAGACCTGCTCAAGGATTCCAAGGGCAACATAGTCGTGACCCGTCTCGATGAGGAGACTCTCCGCAAGGTGGCCGCGGCCGGAGGAGGTGCGTATGTGCACGCCGGCAGCGACGAGTTCGGGCTCAACCCGATAATAGATGATATACGCCGCATGGAGGACGAGCGTTTCTCCTCGGTGGTGTTCGAGGAATACGACGAGCAGTATATGTACTTCCTGGCAGTGGCACTGGTGCTGCTGGTGCTGGAGATGCTGCTCGGAGAGCGCAGGGCGCGCAGAAAACTGTTTGACTGATGAAGAAACTCCTCATATTGGCTATCCTGGCCCTCGTCCCGCTTACGCTGGCAGCGCAGGCGGACAAGGCTGACGTGCGCCGGGGCAACCGCAAGTTCGCCCGCGACAAGTTCAAGGAAGCCGAGATCAACTACCTCAAGGCTACGCTCAAGGACTCCACATCTGTCCCCGCGCAGTACAATCTGGCCTCTTCGCTCTACCGTCAGGAGGACTGGGATGGAGCAGCCGGAGCGCTGGAGAAGGTGCAGAGCGATGACCCCCGCGTGTGGTTCAACAAGGGTGACGCAGCCCTGCAGAAGAAGGACTACAAGGCCGCGGTGGATGCTTTCCGTCAGGCTCTCCTGCAGACGCCCGATGATATGGATGCCAAGGAGAATTACATTTACGCCAAGCTGATGCTGGAGGACCAGCAGCAAGGCGGCGGAGGCGGTTCCGACCAGAATCAGGACCAAAACCAGGACCAGAATCAAGATCAGCAGCAGGACCGGCAGAATCAGGATCAAAACCAGGATAACCAGGACAAGCAGGATCAGCAACAACAACAGCAGCAGGCCGAAGCCCAGATGACCCCTCAGCAGGCCCAGCAGTTGCTCCGTGCCGTACAGGCCAAGGAGAAGGCGACGCAGGAGAAAGTAGAGAAGGAGAAGGCCGAAGCCCTCAAGTCCAGACAGAAAGAAAAGAATTGGTAATGAGACGAGTACTCTTAACCCTCGCGGCGCTCTTTGCAGCGGCTGCGGCATTTGCCCAGAATTCGATTAACGTCCAGGTCCCTAACCTGGTGGCGGCTGACGAGCAGTTCCAGCTGGTCTTCTCCGTTGAGGGAGAGAACGCCCCCTCAGGCATCGAGTGGGAGCCGGGGTCGGACCTGCAGCTCGTCTGGGGGCCTCAGAAGAGTTCGAGCTCATCCATCAGCATAATCAACGGCAAGCGCAGCAAGAGCTCGCGCGTTGACTTCATCTATATAGTCATACCGCGCCGTCAGGGCAAGATAACCATACCCGCCGCGACCGCTACGGTCAAGGGCTCCACTATAAGCTCGCAGCCGGTCACCATCGATGTGGTCCGTGAGGGCTCTTCTACGCAGAGTTCATCAGGGCAGCAGCAATCCCAGGGTTCCGAGCAGGCCTCAGGCGAAGTTCAAGCCGGAGATGACATAGTGCTGCGTCTCGCTTTCAGCAAGAAGGAAGCCTATGTGGGAGAGACCATTACCGCTACCCTCAAACTCTACACGAGGGTCAACATCGCCGGGCTCGAAAGCCCCAAGCTGCCGGTTTTCAACGGTTTCTGGAGCCAGCAGGACGTCCCTGCCAACATAGAGATGCAGCGTGAGACCCTTAACGGACAGATCTATCAGGCAGCGTTGCTGCGCAGCTACACCCTGGTCCCTCAGAAGGCAGGCGACCTGGTCGTCGATCCGTCGGAACTTATCTGCGTAACGCAGGAGAGAGTAGCATCGACGGGTGCCCGAAGCATTTTCGACAGCTTCTTCCAGGACGAATACAGGACAGTGCGCAAGAGGGTGAGCACCCCCGGCACTGCAATACATGTCAAACCTCTGCCCTCCGGCGCTCCGGAGTCTTTCGGGGGCGGCGTAGGCAGCTTCAAGATAAGCTCCAAGGTCAGCACGGATTCGCTCAAGGCGCACGAGGCTGCGTCCCTGTCGGTCACCGTAAGCGGCACCGGCAACATATCCATGTTGGAGACGCCCAAGGTGCGCTTCCCTTCGGATTTCGAGGTGTACGACGTCAAGATCACCGACAATATCGGCAGCGGCTCCGGCAAGGTCAGCGGCAGCAAGACCTTCGAGTATCCATTTATACCCCGCAGCCACGGTGAGTTCGAGATACCGTCTGTGGAATACAGCTATTTCGATATTGCGAGCCGTAAGTATGTGACACTCACTACTGCGCCTGCGGTCATAAAGGTGGCTAGAGGAGTGGAGACCGCTTCCCAGGGTGGAACTCTCACAGCCCCTGTAGCAGGCAGGAGCGTGCGAGATCTGGATTCGGATATCAGATACATTCGCGAGGGTGAGCCATCCATGCGGCCGACAGGTTCGTTCCTTGTCTTCTCCGGACTCTTCTTCTGGATTACCGGAGGCATGATTGCCCTTGCGGCGGCTCTGTATTTCGCCCTGAAGGCTCGTCGCAGGCGTCTTGCCGACACTGTCACCCTGCGCGGCAAGGCGGCTACCAAGGTGGCCCGCAAGCGTCTTGCCCTCGCCCGCGGCTACCTTGAGAAAGACCTCTACGCCGCTTTCTACGAGGAGCTTCACAAGGCTCTGCTCGGATTCATTACCGATAAGCTCAATTTGGATATGGCAGACATGAGCAAGGACAACATCAAGGAGGCGCTCGTCGCTTCATCCGTGTCTGAGGAGGATGCGGCCGCATTCACCGGACTGCTGGATGCCTGCGAGATGGCGCGCTATTCACCCATGACTGACCACGGTGCGATGAATGTCCATTACGATGATGCCGTGCAGACCATTTCGCGTATTGATGCTTCGGCCAGGCGCACGTCGTCTGGCACGAAGGCGGTGCTGCCTCTTCTGGCACTGCTCCTGTGCCTGCCACACGGTGCAACTCCCTGGAGCGACGGTGACGCGGCATATCAGGAGGGTCGTTACGAGGATGCCCGGCAGGCCTGGATGTCCATCGAAGCCGAGGGCGTTGAGGCTGTCGATCTGTATTATAACATAGGCAACGCCGCATTCAAGTGTGGTGATTACGCAGGAGCCATACTCTATTACGAGAGGGCTCTGAGGCTCGATCCTTCGGATGCCGATGTGCTCCACAATCTCGAATTTGCACGCGCCCAGACGCTGGACTGCATTGAGGAAGTCCCCGAG
>CAMZEI010000026.1 GCA_947305815.1 uncultured Bacteroidales bacterium
TGACACAATGGCAAAGATTTTCAAGTAGTTGTTATGGCTGAATATACAAATAATCTGTAACTTTGTGGAAAACAATGATAAAGGATTTAAAGTCGCGCCTTCCAGCATTCTTACTAAAGGGCTTAGTTGAAATACCAAATACACAAATAATGGAATACGGAATTGTTTATTTGCTTACTAATCCAGTCATGCCTGGTCTCGTTAAAATAGGCATGACGGCACAGGAAGATATTGATAAACGAATGAAGGAGCTCTACACAACAGGTGTCCCTGTCCCGTTTGAATGTAAATTCGCCTGCAGGGTTAAGCAAAGTGATTGCCTCAGAATTGAAAAAGCATTACACCCAGCCTTTGATCCCCAACGTGTCAATCAAAATCGTGAGTATTTTCGAATAAACATTGAGCAAGCTCAAGCCATACTTGAACTATTCCATCACGAAGATGTTACGGAGGATGTAAGCGAAGAAATACAGAACGATCTCACTGATGCGGATAAAGCGGCAAGTACAAAAGCACAATCAAAACGACCGCCTCTCAACTTCTATGAAATGGGATTACGACGGGGGGATATCCTTCTTTGGAAAGACGATCCCTCAATCTCAGTTACTATTGTTTCTGAGAGGAAAGTATTCTATAATGGTGAAGAAACTTCCATCAGCGCTTTGTCCGCAAAACTGAAAGGTTACAGAGTTCGGCATATCTCTCCTGGAGCCCACTGGGTGTTTAGCGATAAGCTTCTCAGTGACATATATGATGAAACATATCCATTTGAGGAGTAGCCATGTATCTGGGAGACTTACTTTATATCTGCAGATCGTTCATAGTTATAACCCTCGGCGTCTCTATTACACGTCCAAGTATTGTTACAGGACAGTAATTATAATAATAACCATATGAAGAATAGTACAGTCAACGACCAACCCCGAACCTACGGTTTCGAGCCGCTTCTATGCGAGGAGCCTAGAATCCTCATACTCGGGACACTCCCGGGAGGGGAGTCGTTTGAGCACCGGGAGTATTACTATTCGAATTCCAACCGCATCTGGAAGGTATTGTTCTATCTCACCGGAGAGACGATGCCTGCTGACTACACAGAGAAGAAGGCCCTGCTGGCGAAGTATCATATTGTCCTTTGGGATTATTATGAATCAGCTATCCGGCAGGGTAGTGATGACAAGGATATTCGTGATGGCAGGCCTAACGATATTGCCGGCTTCCTTGCCGAACATCCGACGATCAAAGTAATCGCCATCAACGGCTTCGGTAAGTATCGCACTTTCGGCGAGAGAATTAAGAGAAGCCTTGCCGGTATACCGGGGCTGGCTGATGTCCGTGTCCTTCGCCTACCCGAGACTAGCGGCGGCAATGCCAACTACGGCTGGGGAGTCCTTGAGAATCTGGCCAGAGAATGGAAACAAATCTTTGTATAGTATCATTTTGATTTCACTTATAATATAGCCATATGAAGAAAATATTACTCGCCCTCTTAATAATAGCGGTAATCTGTGGCACCGCTGTGATTTCATGCCCTGATAAACGGGCACATAATGATGCCATTATGTCCGTAGTCAGGGAGAGCTTTCAAGAAAACGTAAAGCAGATTGATGACGACTCTGGTTTAGTATCATTCTTTGCTGGTGCATTTGGAGCTGGTCTCGTAGGGAAGTATCTTGAAGAGAGTCTTATAGTCAATAATCATATCCTTTTCAGTACTGGGGAGATTGAAAAAGATGAGGGCGAACTGCATCTAGTATCAATAGGAGCCTTTGGCCATGTATGGACATTTGCAAAGGAAGATGTGGATCAGATGTTAAAGGAATATTTGTAGATATTTGGTCTTAATCATCCAATTATGATCGGCAAATACAAAGTCATAACCCTTTGCGGGAGTACGCGCTTCAAGGAGGAGTTCCTGGAGGCGCAGAAGAGGCTGACGCTGGAGGGGAACATCGTCATCAGTGTCGGGCTGTTTGGGCACAGCGGGGACGAGGAGGTGTGGACACCGGGCACCAAGGAGATGCTGGACGACATGCACAAGCGCAAGATTGACATGGCGGATGGCATCTTCGTAATCAATGTCGGGGGATATATAGGGGAGAGCACAAAGTCTGAGATAGAGTATGCGCGGGAGCACGGGAAACAAATACTTTTTTTAGAAAATGAATAGGATTCTTTTTATTGCCATGGCGGCGGCGATGCTCGCTGCAGGCTGCAAAAACACTGACAACCAAACAGAAACTGATATGAGCTCAAATGTTCCTCCGAAAGAAGTGGCGGGCCGTGTAAACTTCGGCGCGGCGCACGCTCTTATGACTACTCCTCAGCCCTGCGTTATGATAGCTACATGGGACGCAGACCACACGCCGGATGTTATGATGGCGGCATGGGCAGGGCAGTATGACCACAACCAGATTGTCATCTCGATGTCCAGGCACAAGACCACCGAGAATCTGGAGCAGACCGGCGCGTTCACCGTGTCGTTCGCTGATGTGCGCACCGTTGCTGAGTCTGATTATTTCGGGATGGTCAGTGCCCATAAGGTGCCGGATAAGGTTGCGAAAGCCGGATTTACCGCGTCGCCGAGCCCCAATGTGGATGCGCCAATCATTAACGAATATCCTTTGACGCTGGAGTGCAAGGTCGTCAGCTGGGAGGATGGCATACTCGTGGGCGAAGTTGTCAATATGAGCGCTGACGAGAGTATCCTCACGGACGGTAAAGTCGATCTCGAGAAACTCCAGCCAATCGTCTTTGATGCAGCCGGGATGTGCTATCGCTCAATCGGTGATGTCGTTGGCGGTGCCTGGGCTGCAGGAAAGAATTTCAGCGAATAGTTCAAAGTGACAATTTGGTCGTTTCGCGACATTGTTATATATTTGCAAAAATGTTATACAATGGACAGCGCAAGATCAGTACAGACTGCGTTCCGGTTCAGGCCGGAATTGCTGGAGAGGCTTAAGCGCCGTGCCCATTTTGAGGGCAAAAGTCTCAATCAATATGTCGAGGGCATCCTTGAGAAATCCTTGATGTCCAAGGAAATACGCTACAAGGAGGCGTGCGAGGCGCTCGCGGAGCTTGAGGTGCCCAAGACGATTCCGCCGGAGTTGATGGCGCTGTCGCGCTTCAAGGTCATCTTTACGGAAGAGGAGATAGCGGATGATCCCAGGCTCGAGACCATTCTAAACAGATAGGAGGACGTCAGTATGGTACATGGAATCAAAAAGGTATTTCTGGACACCAATGTGCTGCTGGATGTAGTCCTGGACAGGGAAGGCGCTGCCCGTGCCAGGAGAATAATGGCGATGGGGCAGATTCGGCTCTATGTGTCGTTCCTCACAATGGCTAATCTCTCATACGTCATCAGGCGCAGGGGAGTGGCAGACTGTATGGCATGCCTGGACAGCATGTCGCGCCTCTGCAATGTGCTCCCCATGACTGAGTCCCAGATGTGGGAGGTGCTGCACGGCCAGCAGCCGGCAGACATCGAGGACGCCTTCCAGATAATGTGCGCCGAGGAGAAGGAGTGCGACTACATCGTCACATCCAATACCGCGCATTTTAAAGAGTATACTGATATCCCTGTCCTTACTCCCGCGGAGTTCCTCTCCCACTGCAAGGGACCTCTGCCGTCGTAACCATTATTCTCCGGTCAGGACATCGTAGATCTTGCGGGCCTGGGAGTGGAGGTCGTAGTGGGCGAGGAGGGTGGAACGAATCTGCTCGCGGCGGGCGGGGTCATCGGCGGAAAGCAATTCCATAATGCGGGCGGCAAGGGCCTGCTCGTCAGTGGCGGGGGAGTAGTAGTCCACCAGCCCCATGGTTGACTCCTTGAGGGCGCTCTCTTCGGTTGACAGCACTCGCGCTCCGCAGAGTGCCGCTTCGATGGGCGTAAAGCCGAATCCCTCCTGCAGAGAAGTCGTGACGAAGAGCTTTGTCTTGCTGTAAAGACTGTATAGCAGGTCGTCCGGGGCGAATTCTATATGCATCACGCGGTCCTGGAGGCCGTTAGCTTCGATATAAGGCTGCAGCACCTCGTGGAAGTGCGGCGTCGGCTTGCCTACAAGCACCAGGCGGTGGGGAATTCTGTCCTTGATGAGATTAAACGCCTTGAGGAGAGTAATCACATTCTTGTGAGCGACCAGAGCATTGACAGTCAGGATGAACGGCCCCTCGAAGGGGAGCGGGACCTGCTTGAAAGCGGGGAGACTCACTCCATTGTGGATTACCGTCACCTTGTCCCGGGCGATATCGGGGAATGTGCTGAAAAGGTCCTGTCTGACGCAATCCGTGATAGTTATTATCCGGTCGGCATTGCATAAACCCCTGTAGATGCCAGCGCGGTAGAACGGCGGCTTATGGGCGAGGCGCAGCACAATCAGGTCATGCAGGGTGAGGACCAGCTTCTTGTTAAGCTTCCAGAAATTGTATTTGGGTACCTGAGCTATGCGGAACAACACATCGCCTGCGGCGGTACGCGCGGCCTTGCGCCATCGGAGAGAATTGAGCAGGGGGCTGAGCGGCAGGCGAGGATTAACGGTCTTGATGCACTCTATGCGGCACTCGGGGTAGAGCGCGGTGAATTCCTGGCGGACGCCGTCATTGACCAGCAGGGAGATGTCCCTGCGCTCCTGCGGGCTGAGGCCGTCCAGGAAGCGGAATCCGTACTGGGCAAGGCCCGTGCGCATGCCGCCGGCGTCCTGTACAACCGAGAAATCTACAATAATTCGCATCCAAGTACCGTTCTGTATCGCAAATATACCAAATAACAATTGCAAACAGCAGCGAGTATTATTATTTTTGTAGTTGTGAATGTACTGTTCCTCACAGAGTCCGATTTGAGCCCGATGCAGGGCGGGACTGAGCATGTCACCCTCGCAGTGGCCCGGAGCCTGCAGCTAAGCGGCTGCAAGTGCTATCTGGCTTACGGGATGGATTGCCAGCTGGAGCCTTCTATGATATTTGACGGCAAGCTGAAGTACTCGCTTGACTGCCCGGGAGAGGAGCTGCGCACATTCATATCGTCTCACGGTATCCGGGTAATCATAAGTAACCTTGTCACTATCAATTATAAGCGCGGCCTGCTCCCTGCAGTGTGCGGCATCGCACGTGACAGCGGATGCAAGCTGATTGCCTGCTATCACGCTATGCCTGGCGAGGAGCTGCTCGGCAATTCCCCTGCGTGCTGCATGCATCATATTCTGCACGGCGAGTCCCTACGCGCCAATCTCAAGGACCTGACGCTCGGACTGGTGCCCCGCAGGCTCGTGGAGTCCCTCAACAGGCGATATATAAGCAGCCGCTACCGCGTAATGTATGACAACTGCGACTGCCTCGTGCTGCTCTCACCGCAGTTCTACGGCGAGTTTGCACGGCTGGGCGGACTGCAGGTGGACGGCAAGTTCACAAGTATCCCCAATGCGCTGACTTACGATGAGTTCCTCCCTGAGGAGGAGATTGCTTCGAAGGGCCGGGAGGTCCTCCTGCTTGCCCGCATGGACGAGAAGTCCAAACGCATCAGCGAGGCGCTCCGTATTTGGGAAATGATAGAGAAGGACGGCGCTCACGAGGACTGGCAACTTACGATAGTAGGCGGAGGACGCGACCTCGACTGGCTGCGCCGCAGAGCCGCACGCATGGGGCTTCAGAGGGTCTGCTTCGAAGGCCGTCAGCCGGATGCGCTCTCATACTACCGCAGGGCGGCCATATTTATGATGACCTCGCGCTACGAAGGCTGGGGGCTTACCCTCACTGAGTCGCAGCAGATGGGAGTGGTGCCGCTGGCGTACCATTCGTATGCCTCCCTGCCTGAGATTATTAGCGACGGGGAGGACGGATTCATCATCCCGGAGGGTAACAGGAAGGAGTACTACAGTAAGCTCGTAAGGCTCATGGACGACGCTCCGCTTAGGCAGAAGATGGCAGCCGAGGCAATACGCTCGAGCCACCGCTTCGAGCCCTCCGCGATTGCCGGACTATGGCTCAGGCTTATAGGCAAATGCGATAATTAGCTATATTTGTCCTCCATGGCAGAAGAATCACTCAAGGTCAAGACTTCACGCGGACTGTTCTGGGGCGGGGCGAGCAACCTCGTCCAGCAGGTGCTCAACGCTGCGTTCGGGATATACCTCGCGAGGACCCTGTCCGCCGGCGACTACGGACTGGTAGGGATGCTGGCGGTGTTCAGCCTGCTGGCGCTGGTGCTGCAGGAGGGCGGCTTCTCTTCGGCCCTTATCAACCGCAAGGGGATAGTGCACGCCGACTACAACGCCGTATTCTGGGTGAGCGTGCTGGTATCTTTCGCAATATACGCCGTACTCTTTGCCGCGGCGCCGCTGATTGCCCGCTATTTCCACCAGCCGGCGCTGGTAATGCTCTCGCGCTGGGTTTTCCTCGGGTTCATTTTCTCAGGGTTCGCGGTGGTGCAGAAGGCCTACCTCACCAGGAAGATGGAGTACCGCAAAATGGCCATTGTCAATATGGCCGCGACCGTTATCTCGGGTGTTACGGGCGTCGTCCTGGCGTGGCGCGGATTTGCCTACTGGGCTCTGGTGATCCAGGCTCTTGTCTATTCGCTGCTGTCTGCCGCGGGACTGTGGGTATGCTCCGACTGGAGGCCCAGGCTGCAGCTGAATTTCAAGCCGGTAGGGGAGATGCTCCGCTTCAGCGCCAAGCTCATCATGACTTCCGCTTTTGCCATCATAAGCAACAACCTTATAACCGTCCTGCTCGGTCGATTCTACTCGGCTGTCAAAGTCGGATATTACACCCAGGCGAGCAAATGGAACGGGATGGGCAGCAATGTGCTCAATGCCATGATAGGCAGCGTCTCGCAGCCTGTGCTCTCGAATGTCGGCGACGACGGGCAGAGGCGCCTGAGGGTGTTCCGCAAGATGGTGCGGTTCACGGCATTCATCTCATTCCCGGCTATGCTGGGGCTGGCTTTCATTGCACCGGAATTCATCACCTGCGTGCTCGGCGACAAGTGGGCGGAGAGTATCCCTCTGCTGACTATCCTGTGCATCGGGGCAGCATTTACCCCGCTGTCAGCCAATTACTCAGGGCTCGTGCTGAGCCTTGGCAGGTCCGACCGCTATATGCTCTCCAATATACTGCAGAGCACGCTGCTGCTGATCGCCGTGTTCGTCTGCTACCCCTACGGAGTGCAAGCGATGGTGATCGCAATCTCGGCTCTGAACGGCATGTGGGTGCTGGTATGGTGGATGCTGATGCGTCGAGACCTGGGCTACAGCCTGAGGGCACTGCTCGCAGATATACTTCCTTATCTGGGAATTACACTGGTGTCCATTGCGGCCGGCTGGCTGGCGACGAAGGGCATCACAGTCATGGCCTGGACTCTGGTCGCCAAGATAGCCGTCACAGCCGCCGTCTATGTGCTGCTGCTCGTGGTTACCGGCTCCGTCGCATTCAAGGAAAGCATCAACTTCATCCTCCGCAGGGAGAGAGAGTCTTAGCCATGAGCCGCAAAGTACTCATTATCGGTCACAATTACTACAATTTCCTCTGTGCGGTGGGGGAGGCCTTCACCGAGCTCGGCTGGGAAGCGGTAGTCAACGGATACGATAATCCTGTGCATCCCTATACGCGTCTTATGAAGATTCGCTACAAGCTGTCGCGGCACCGTGACAGACTGCGCGAGGAGAGCATGGACAGGTGCAGCAAGGAGGTGCTGGAGTGCTTCAGAGCCGTGCAGCCTGACCTGGTGTTCATAATGAACGGAGATATGCTGAGGCCGCATGTGCTGGATGCCTTCCGCGAGAGTGCCAGGGTGGTGCTGTGGATGTATGACAACACCCAGAGGATTCCTAAGGCCATCGGTCATGCGGATCATGTAGACGCGCTGTTCTGCTTCGACCAGGCCGACGTGGACTGGTATGCCGCTCAGGGCAAGAAGGCCCGCTTCCTCCCGCAGGCCTGCGATACGCAAGTCTATCATCCGCTGGAGGGCTCCAAGGATATCGACATACTCTTTATCGGCGGGATGTATCATTCGCCGAGGCGCAGAGAGCTGCTCAATGCGGTTATTGATGCTTTTCCGGGCCGGCGCATCGAGGTGTACGGCTGGTATTATCCATGGTTCAAAGGGCTGTGGGGATGGATTACGCGGCCACACAAGGGCGTTTTCAAGAATCACAATGTGAGCCCCGTCGAGGCAAATGTCCTCTACAACAGGGCGCGGGTAGCGCTCAATATACATCAGGAGCTGCAGAGGGACGGCGCCAATCCGCGCGTATTCGAGATTTGTGGAGCGGGGACTTATCAGATCTGCGACCGCAATCCCTATATAGAGTCGCTGTTCCCGGACGGGGAAGTCGGGCTGTACGGCAGCGAGCAGGAGCTTATCGACCTGATATCCAGGGCGTTGTCATCCGATATGAGCGCCGCGGCTGCCCGAGCTTACGACGAAGTGGTGACGCATCACAGTTACCGCTCCAGGATGGCCGAGGTCCTCTCGGTATTGGGATTGTAGTCTAACGCTTGCGTTTCAGAGCGGCCTTGAGCCTGCTTCGAAGTATCCCCGGAGCGTGGATGATGCATTTGCCGATGAGGCGTCGGTAGCCCTTGCGACCATAGAACACCTCGACGTGGCTCCGCAGGTTGGAATAGTCGAAAGTGTATTTGGTGGGGAGGATTACTTCGCCAACAACAGTCCCCGAGATGAAATCCAGAAGTATTTCCTTGAGTGCCTCGAAGGTTGCCTCTGATATGCGGCCGTCCCGTACGAGCCCCTGCAGGAGGGTAGGATAGGTCACCAGGAAGGTTTTGAAGGGATTGTAGCCGCCCTTGCCGGCATCGTCCAGACTATTGGAAATGTGCGCATTGTACACCACATAACCGGTCTTGCCGGGGAGGAAGAACGCCGCCGTATGAGGGAATTCTACATCGATGGGGTAGTCCCTGATCCGCGCTATATCTTCGTCCCAGGCGCAGGTCCCGCCGCTCCAGGTCGAGAGTATGCCGAGCTCCAGGAGGAACGAATCGAAGTCCCCGCATTCGACAGTCTCAGGGGCCTTGCCGAGGTTGGTGCAGTAGATTGCGGGCTTGGTGCAGCGGTAGCGTTGCGCAAGTTCGATAATCGAGGCAAGGCTGCCGGGGAGCATGACGCAGCGGGCGTTCTGCAGCTTGCGGAATTCGCCGCAGGCCTTCTCAAAAGCCACAATCTGGTTGGTGAAGCCGGGAGCCTCAGACCTGTAATAATGGAAATTGGCGTGCTTGATTGCGGTAACGGCCTTGGACAGCTCGTCAGAGGAACCGTTGTCAGTGCAGATGACTTCGTAGAGGGACTCGTCCACGTCAGTCTGGGCATATACGCTCTCTATCACGGGGATAGTCCACTCTGTCTTGCCATTGGTGGCTATACATATCGAGACCAGGGGTCGGGAGGCTGTAGTATGGGCCATAGCTATTGAATCTTATAGGTTAGTCCGGCATAAGTGCCTTTGAGTATTGCTATTATCTTGCTGAAGGGGCGCTTCTCACCAAGGATTATCCTCGGCAGGCGCTCACGGTAGGAATGGAGCGTGCGGGCCTTGAGCTCTGCGCTGAGAGCTGGGTAGCTGCGGATCACTATCCAGTGGTTGCGGTACATCTCAAACAGCCTGTACGGGGAATAGTTGGCGGTAGTAAAAGACTTGCCGAGGAACTTGCGGGTCTGCGGCGAGCCGAGGTGGTGGTCGATGGCGCCAGAGGCGACTTTGTAGATGCTTATCCCCGCGAGGCGTGCCTTCATTCCATAGTCGAAGTCAATCCCGTCGACGAGGAAATCCGTCCTCCATCCACCAAGGCGGGTCGCGGTTTCGGTGCGCTGGAGGGTCCCTGAAGTGATAAGCTCAGTGACTTCTGTGAATCCGCTCCGGGCCGGCTCGTCAGCCATCCGGGGGACGAAGATGCCCTCAGGGGCGCACTCGCCGGTGACTTCGTCGAGGAAGCTCTTGAAGTCTATCCACCTGGTGTCCTGGTCCATAGTGAGTATCCAGTCGTAGCCGTGCTCCTGCGCGTAATGCCAAGCGTAGTTCAGAGCCGCGGAGATGCCCTGGTTGGTGCCGTCGCCGCAGAGTTCGACCTTTGGATGGTCGAAAGTCACGGGGGAGTTGCGCCACAGCAGGATACGGTCCACGCTGTCAACATAGGAGGCTATACTGGCGGAGAGTTCCTTTAGATCAGGGAGAAATACCGTTACGACAGCAAGGACCATATTCTAATCACTGAAATATATGCCGCAGTACAGCGGGAAAAGCCACGAGCGCAGGAAGAGCGCCAGCGGCGGGACTTCCGAAGTATAGAATATCTCACGGCGCAGGCGCACGCAGAGCAGCGTCAGGCGGCAATATGATATGATGTCGCGCCGGGTAAAGAGCCTTGCGAGCATGAGGGCATCGGCCATGTGGGTGCTCTCTGAGGGGATGGATGCGAAGAAGTTGTACCTGTCATCGAAAAATGCCTTCATGCGGTCGGCGTTGACAAAGTAATTGCGGACGGCCTTGCGCAGGGTTTTGAGCGCCCCTTCACGGTTAATCTCGCCGCGGTCGTGATAGGCTGTGACCTGGGCGGCATGGCGGCGGTAGTGCACGAGCACCTTGTCGCAGAACTCCAGAGAGTCATCAGCTGCCGCGAGCGCCGCCACGAAATAGTCATAGTACCAGCCGGATGTCCTGTTGTATAGATCGAGGGTGCATTTGGAGGCCAGTTCTCTTGTAATCAGGAGGTTGTGCCCGGAGGCCATATTGCCTACCATCATGCGCTCCATGTTGCAGTTGGGACGACGTGGGTCGAAGAAAGGCTCTATGCCCGGGTCATCGCTGAACTCCGCGCTACGGCAGAAGCAGGCCTGCTTGCTGCTGGATTCGAGGAGGGACACCATAGTCTCAATCTTAGCGGGTTCCCAGATGTCATCCTGGTCGGAGATGGCTATATAATCGCCTGAAGCAAGGGCTATTGCGGAGAGGTAATTGATGTTGTACCCGAGGTTTGAGCCGTTGACGATGAGGCGAATTGCAGGGCAGCGCCTGCGGTATTCTTCGATAATGGCGATGGTCCCGTCGGTGGAGCAGTCGTCCTTGATAATAAGCTCTGAGATGGGGTAGGACTGCCCAAGTATGGAGTCGAGCTGCTCGGCAAGATACTTCTCACCGTTGTAGGTGCACAGGACTACGCTTACGGACTTCATAACGACTTGAGGGCGCGGCGGAGTTTCCAGGGCCATTTCGAGATGCGCTGGGGGACTTTGATTATCCAGCGAAGGCATTTATTGGCAGCGAACGCAATGCGGTCCGCAGGGCAGAAATGGGGGACAGGGATGCCTCTGCGGCCGTAAGCCTCGGTGATGATGGCGTCGATTCGGGGCTTCTGGCGGACCTGTACCGGGTCGATGCGGCGCACAATCCAGGACGGCATCGAATAGAACCTCGAGAACCAAGTGTGCAGGCAGAGCTGCCGTCCGTCGGGATGGAGGGCTATCGTGGTGATGCCGTCAGCGTGCCTTGTGCAGGGGAGGTAGAGGGTAGGGAAGTTCGCCGCCATCCAGCGGAAGAAAGGGTAATACGGCTCGGCGTCTTCGAAACTGCGCGCGGGTATCTGGCTACGGTCGAACTTGCTGCGTATGAGGCTGAGGTTCAGGACGTTGAAGAACGGGTTGGTGACTGTCTTGTCGCGTCCTGTAGTGTGCTCACTGCCGTCGGAGCAGCCGGCGTTGGCGTAGCCTTCTTTTATAACGAGCTCAACAAGGTCCAGGATGGCCTCGGGGTCAAGCACGAAGGCGTCTTCGTCTATATTAATCGCGATGTCGCAGTCGGTATCGCGAAGCATCGTATTGAAGTATCCGTCGGCGCTCTGGTCGGTAAGACGCACGCAGGGGATGGCGTTGCCATCAGGGCCGGTCATGCCTTCGAATAGGCCCTTCGCGAGCCTATAAAGCCGCAGGTCGAACGAACGCGTAAATACCTTTATACGAGCCATATCTACCCGATTATATAATCTTTGGCTGCAAGCAGCCAGCCTTTCTTGAAGATTACCCAGCGCAGCGTCCAACGGTAGGGTCGCCAGAGGCCGCTTGACTTGGCAAAAGCCTTGAGGGCGAGGAAGCTGCCGAGGCGCTGTTTCGCACGGCCGGGATCGCGGCGGCGGCTCACTGAGCCTTCCATTACATAATAATTATATAAAGGTATCTCCAGCGAAGCGGCGCTGCGGGCGGAGAGCCAGCAGCTCAGTACGAAGCAGGAGTCCTCGGCGCTGCGCATCGGAGGGAAGGCTATTTTGCGGGTGCTAATGAGCTCGCGCCTAAACAGATAAGTCCAGAGGTAGGTCACCATGGAGCGGAGGATACGGGAGCGCTGCTTGCTGTCCAGGGTGCCGGCGGGGAAGACCGGGTTGGTAAGGAGGGTCCTGGAGTCGCCGCTGTGCATTGTGGCCTGGCAGCATACGAGGTCGGCATCTTCATTTACGGCAGCTTCGTACAAGGCGGCGCAATAGGTCGGCTCGAGCGTATCGTCACTGTCGACGAAGGCTGCATAATCGCCGGTGGCCTGGGTGAGGCCAATATTTCTGGCGGCTCCGGGGCCGCTGTTGACGGGAGTCTGCGTAAAACAGAAATGTTTCCCACCCTTATAATCAGCGAGATGCTTCTTTGCTATTGTAATGCTGCCGTCAGCCCCGTGATCGTCCACAAGTACTACTTCGATGTCCTCCAAGGTCTGGGCGAGCACCGAATCCAGGCAGCGCACGATGGTGGCCTGGGCGTTGTAAACCGGGATTATGAGGGATACCTTGGGCATTGCAGGGCAAAAATAATAAATTATTCGCTTCTCTGAGGCAAGGGGAGTGAAGCGCTCACGTCAGCGAGGATCTCGGACTGAGACATCTTCTGGGGATTGGTGCCGGGGAGGCCCTGGGGGACTTCCATGCCGAGCTGGCCGAAGAGCCAGGTCCAGTAGGGAGGCATGGTGCCGTCAGGGGCGAGCCAGTTCATGGGTTCGCTATCGAATACGGGATTGCCCTCGGCGTCGAGGAAGCAGTTCTGCACCAGCTCCGAGCAATACATGTCGTCGTTGTCGGGGAGGAAACGGACATCGTAAGCCCTGCCGCAGAAGCCCTTGGCACGCTCAAGTGCCGCTTCGGCATCGACGCCCTGCGCGCGTTTGATGATGAACTCAGGATAGCCGCCGCCCGGCAGTGTGAAATCAGCGAGGAAAGTGTCCAGCGGGTGACGGTCCACGCCGTGTTTAATTGTCGCATCGATAATCCAGACGCTGTCCGCCTGCACCTCGGCAATAGCCACATGTATGAGGTTCAGGCCGCCTTCCTGCCCCGTTGCGGACGCAATCGCATCACCCATGGACCCGGTCTCGGCATCATAACCGACAGGCAGTCCCACAAACACGAGGTCTCCGCTCCGGAGCCCCTCCGCCTCCTTCCGGCCGCATCCCACCGCCAGAAGCGCTATCATGACTGGAATTATAATCTTTCGCATAATGCAAATATCGCAATTCTTTCGCAAAATAAATCGGCCTCCTACGAAGGTAGAAGGCCGAAAGGGGAGGTGCGTAGCGGAATCGAACCACTGTAAACGGTTTTGCAGACCGTCACTTAACCACTCAGACAACGCACCGGTTTGCTCTGCAAATATATACCTTTTTAGACTATTTACAAAATAATAGTAGATTCCGGATCTTCGCCTTCCGGTTTTTCGTCCTGAATGACTATGTTGTGCGAGGGCGTTGTGGAGTCGGAATGAGCCGCCTGGGACGGGCATTTTCAGCCCGGCACAGACGGCTCGTTTCGACGCGTAGGGCCGGAGAGAGGTAGACTAAAAATTTTGAATAAGTGTAAGTGGCTGAAAATCAGCAGAATCAAAAATTATTAAAAATTTTTCAAAAAAAAGTTTGTAAATAAATTTAAATATACTACCTTTGCATCCGAGCTGAGTAAGTGAAGGTTCTCTCCCGTCAGCTTATTGGTTATTAGTTTTAGTGTTATTAATTATGTGGTTAGGATGAGTTGTTGCCGTGAGGTCACAACTCATTTTCTTTGTATATTTGCACTCGCGCTCCGCACAATGACGGAGAGTCTTGCAGGCAAATGGGCAAATACAATTTCGACGAGATTATCCCACGCAAGGGTACAGGATGCATCAAATATGATGCTCCGGACCGCTGTCCGGACAATATGCAGCTGTGGATAGCGGATATGGATTTCAAGACTCCGGACTTCGTCCTCGATGCACTCCGGGCGCGCCTGGACCATCCGGTCCTCGGTTATCCTTCGACCCCGGCATCCTATACAGAGACTATAAGCGGCTGGCTAAGGCAGCTCCACGGCATCGATGTTCCGGCGGAACTCATACGCTTCATCCCGGGGATAGTGCGCGGATTCGCTTTCGCGCTCGACGCCCTCTGCAAACCTGGAGATCAGGTGATTATCCAGCCTCCGGTGTACCATCCCTTCAAGATAGTCCCCGAGGCCAAGGGCTACGAGGTGGTGTTCAATCCTCTCACGCCCATATATGACGCCGAAGGCCATCTCACGCGCTACAAAATGGACCTGGAGCATCTGGAATCCATTATCTCGCCCCGAACCAAGGCCCTGATACTTTCGAATCCTCATAACCCCTGCGGCATCGCCTGGACTCGCGAAGAGCTCGCCGCTCTGGCACAGCTCACTTCGCGTCACGGCATAATCGTCCTCTCAGACGAGATACACTGCGAGATGCTGCTCGACGGCCGCAAGCACATACCTTACGCCTTCAGCTGCCCTGAGGCTGCGCAAAACTCTATCACATTCATGGCTCCGAGCAAGACCTTCAACATCGCCGGAATCGTGAGCTCGTACTGCTTCTGCCTCAGCGAGGAGCTGCGGGACAAATTCTACGCATACCTCGAGGCTTCCGAGATCGACTACCCGCCTATCTTCTCGGTGATAGCCTGTCAGGCTGCGTATCAGCATGGCACCGAGTGGCGCGCACAGATGCTTGAGTATGTGCAGGGCAATGTGGATTTCGTGGACAGCTGGCTCAAGGCGAATCTCCCTGAGGTCCACTGCGTCCGCCCGGAGGCTTCGTTCCTTATCTGGCTGGACTGCAGGGCATTGGGGCTCAATCAAAAAGACCTTGTCTCTCTATTTGAGGACAAGGCCTGTCTGAGTCTTAATGACGGAGCGATGTTCGGCCCGGGAGGGGAGGGCTTCATGCGGCTCAATATCGGCTGCCCCCGCTCAATGCTGCAGGAAGCGCTCGAGCGCCTCTCTCACGCGGTGAACGGGTAGTCCCATCACATTGAAATATGACCCCTCGATGCGGGTGATGAATCCGTAGCCTATCCAGTCCTGGGCGCCGTATGCCCCGGCCTTGTCGAATGGCTTGTAGTGCTCTATATAATAATGTATGTCAGCATCGGTCATCTTCCCGAAAGTCACCAGCGTGCTGTCGGCAAATGACTCCTCGTGCGCAGAATCGCGAAGGGTAACCGCGGTTATCACTTCGTGTGTGCGGCCCGAGAGGGAGCGCAGCATGTCAAACGCCTCCCGGGGGCTGTGGGGCTTGCCTATTGCGCGGCCGTCCAGGATCACGACGGTGTCGGCTGTAAGCAGCACTTCGTCATCCTCCAGAGGCCTGTGGAAGCCGTGCGACTTGCCCAGAGACATCTGCATGGGGACTTCAGCCGCAGGGGTGCCGGGCAGGGCAAGCTCCTCGAAATCTATGTCAGTATCAATAGTAAACTCGTAATCCAGTCCGCTCAGCAGCTGACGGCGGCGGGGTGAATTGCTTGCAAGGATAATGCGTTTCATCAATAAAGCTGTTCGAATTCGTCTTCCTCAAAATGCCAGAGCCCGCGGTCACGCAGGATAAGCTCAATCGTCTCGCGTATGCATCCATGGCCGCCGGGCCTGGAACTGACGAAATCCGCGGCCTCGATGGCCTCCGGCACTGCATCGGCGGGAGCTGCTCCCAGCCCGGCGGCCTTAATCGCCGGTACATCGGGTATGTCGTCGCCGATAAAGCAGACCTCCTCGAGGGAGAGGCCGTTCTGAGCGCAGTACTGCTCCAGGATGCGCCGCTTGCCGCGAGCGCCGAGGAAGAGGTTCTCCGGCTCGACGCCCAGGTTAAGGCAGCGCTTGCGAAGGGCCGGCGTGTCGCCTCCGGAGATAATCCCGGTGATGAGTCCACGCCTCCGGCAGTGCCTGAACGCGAAGCAGTCCTTGGCGTCCATGCTGCGCAGCAGGTCGCCGTCTGCGAGGGGGATCAGTACATCCGAGAAGACACCGTCGATGTCAGCGACGACGGCCTTTATTGCCTTAAGATTTAGTGCCATTGGGGTTGAAATCTGCCAGATTGAAGGTTGCCTTGGGTGCAACGCCGTCAAGAATTATGGTGCCGAACTGGCTCTCATATTTACCGATATTGTCATTGAGTGCAGCGAGCAGGCGCTTCACGTGCTCGGGAGCCATGACTATGCGGCTCTGTACCTTGGGCTGAGGCAGACCGGGGAGTATCTCTGCAAAATCTATGATGAACTCGCTGTGTGAGTGACTGATAATTGCAAGGTTGGAGTACTTGCCGAGGGCCACTTCGGGATTGAGGTCGATGCTCATCTGTTTCTTGTCGTTGTTATCCATAGCGTAAGAATTTCATTTAGCAACACAAAATTAGTATTTAGACCTGAATTTTTGCTAAATTTGACGGATATTTAGCAACTGATTATGGAGATTTCAGCAAGATACGACCATTCGCAGGTTGAAGACAGGTGGTACGCCTGGTGGCTTGAACACAAGTGTTTTCATTCGGAGCCCGATGAGAGGGAACCCTATACTATAGTTATCCCCCCGCCCAATGTGACAGGAATCCTGCACATGGGTCACGTGCTCAACAACACGCTCAATGACGTGCTGATCCGCAAGGCGCGCATGGACGGGCGCAACGCCTGCTGGGTGCCCGGCACCGACCATGCCAGCATCGCGACCGAGTCCAAGGTTGTAGCCCGTCTTAAGGAGAGGGGCATCTCCAAGCAGGACCTCACCCGCGAGGAATTCCTCAAATACGCCTGGGAGTGGAAGGAGGAGCACGGCGGCATCATCCTGAAGCAGCTACGCAAACTCGGCGCATCCTGCGACTGGGACCGCACCCGCTTCACCATGGAGCCGAAGCTTAGCGACGCAGTCACCGCAACCTTCGTACATTTCTACAAGAAGGGCCTGATATACAGGGGAGTGCGCATGGTCAACTGGGACCCCGAAGCTCTCACTGCAGTGTCCGACGATGAGGTTATCCACAAGGACACCAAGAGCCACTTCTATCATCTGCGCTACTTCGTATCGGATGGCAACGGCAATCCTACCGACAAGTTCCTCGTGATAGCGACTACCCGTCCCGAGACCATCATGGCCGATGCCGCCATCTGCGTCAACCCCGCGGACGAGCGTCACTACTGGCTCAAGGGCAAGAAGGTGCTCGTGCCGCTCATCAACCGCGAGATCCCCGTCATCGAGGATGACTATGTGGAGATGGATTTCGGTACCGGCTGCCTCAAGGTGACTCCGGCGCATGACGCACACGACTATGAGATAGGCCTGAGGCACAACCTGCCGGTGCTCGATATCATCGACGACCACGGCCGCCTCACCGAGGAAGCCCAGATACTCGTCGGCGAAGACCGCTTCGTCGCCCGCAAGAAGATCGTGAAGATGCTGGAGGAAGCCGGCAATCTGGTGAAGGTGGAGGACTACACCTCGCCGGTGGGCTACTCCGAGCGCACCAACGCCGTCATCGAGCCCAAGCTTTCCGCCCAGTGGTTCCTGAAGATGGAATCCCTCGCGAAGACGGCCCTCGAGACCGTGGAGAGCGGCCGCACGAAGTTCATTCCCGAACGCTATGTGAACACCTACCGCCACTGGATGGAGAACGCCCATGACTGGTGCATCTCCCGCC
>CAMZEI010000027.1 GCA_947305815.1 uncultured Bacteroidales bacterium
GCATGATCCAGAAAGAGGTCGCGGAGCGCATCGCCGAGAAGCCGGGCAGCAAGACTTACGGCATACTCTCGGTGCTGCTCCAGGCCTGGTACGATATCGAATACCTGTTCACGGTGGGTCCCGGAGCCTTCGCTCCCCCGCCCAAGGTCCAGTCCGCAGTAATACGCCTGCGCCGCAACAGCCGCACCGACCTCGGATGCGACGAGGCCCTGTTCAAAAAGCTTGTCAAGACCTCCTTCGGACAGAGGCGCAAGACTCTGCGCAACGCCCTCAAGGTCATGATGCCGGAGGGCTTCGACGCCTCCGACCCTGTATTCGATCTCCGCGCCGAGAAGCTCAGCGTCGAGGACTTCGTCGCCCTCACCCGGCTGTTTCAGTAAAGCTGGTTCAGTCACCTGCAGCATAAAAGAAGGGTCCCCGTCACCGGAGACCCTTTCCTTATATATAGAGGAATAATTAATCTTCCTCGGTTTCCTGTGCTGCGTACTCAGCCAGCAGCTTGCTCTGCACATCTCCCGGTACGGGCTGGTAGTCAGCGAACTCCATGGTGAAGGTCGCGCTACCTGCGGTGATGGAGCTCAGTGTGGTGGAGTAGCGATAGAGCTCTGCGAGAGGCACGCGGGCCTTAAGGATTGCGAATCCCTTGTCAGCGCCCATGTCGCCGAGCATGCCTCGGCGGTTCTGCAGGTCGCTCATCACGGCACCCTGATACTCTGAAGGGGTCATGACCTCGACATTGTAGATAGGCTCCAGGATCTTCGGACCGGCGTTGCGGAATGCCTCACGGAAGGCGTTACGGCCAGCGATGATGAAGGCGATTTCCTTGGAGTCCACCGGGTGCATCTTACCGTCATACACAAACACGCGGATGTCGCGGGCGTAAGAACCGGTGAGAGGGCCCTCGACCATACGCTCCTTGATACCCTTGAGGATAGCGGGCATGAAGCCGAGATCGATAGCACCACCGACGACGCAGTTGTAGAACTCCAGCTTGCCGCCCCACTCCATCTCAGAGATGTCCTGGGTCTTGATGTTGAGCTGGGTCTCCTTGCCGTTAATCATGAACTTGGTGTTGAGCTCACCCTCTGCAGGGCAGACCAGGAGGTGTACCTCACCGAACTGACCGGCGCCGCCGGACTGCTTCTTGTGACGGTACTGTGCGGTAGCGACCTTGGTGATGGTCTCGCGATAAGGCACCTTCGGAGCGAAGAGCTCGACCTCGAGCTTGTACTCATTGTTCACCAGCCACTTCACGATGTTGATGTGCTGCTCACCATTGCCGCTCAGGATGGTCTGACGCAGCTCCTTGGAGTACTCAACCTGCACGGTAGGATCCTCGGAAGCGATCTTCTTGAGGGCCTCGCCGAGTTTCTGCTCGTCCTGCTGGACCTTTGCCTTGATGGCGCAGCGGTACTTGGGAGCGGGATAGGATATCTTATCGAACTTGATGCCGGAACCGGGCAGTGCGAGGGTGGTGGAGGACTTGCCGTTCTTGAGCTTGACGGCGCAACCGAAATCACCGGCGTTGAGCACGTTGACGGCTTCCTTCTTGGTACCTGCTACAGCGTAGATGGCGGAGAGGCGCTCCTTGTTGCCGGAAGGATCCTCGAGGTCGATACCGGAAGTGATTGAGCCGCTCATCACCTTGAAGTAAGATACCTCACCGAGGTGCTGCTCGACTGCGTTCTTGTAGATGAACAGGGCTGCGGGCTTGGCCTTGTCGCAGGCGGGGGCGGGTGCCACGTCGCCGATGAACTCCATGAGCCTCTTCACGCCGATGTCCTTCTTGCCGCAGGTGCAGAATACGGGATAAACCTCTGCACTGTCCACGCCGAGAGCGAGGCCGCGGTGGATTTCCTCCTCGGAGAGGTCACCCTCCTCGAAGTACTTCTCCATCAGGGCGTCGTCGAATTCGGCTGCCTTCTCGATGAGTGCTGCGCGGTATTCTTCGGCCTGGTCCTTGTACTCAGCGGGGATGTCGAGTACCTCGACTGCGCCGGCTGCATCCTTGAAGTGGTAGTACTTCATGGTGAGCACGTCCACGATGCCGTCGAAGGAAGGACCTGCATTGACGGGGAACTGGATATTGATGAATTTGCCTCCGAAGGTCTCCTTGAGGGAGTTCTGGATGTTGTCCCAGTCAGCCTTCTCGGTGTCAAGCTGGTTGACAGCGATCACGAGCGGGAGCTTGATCTGCTCGGCCCTGCGGACGAAAGCATCGGTGCCGACCTCGACACCCTGCTGGGCATTGATTACGAGCACGCCGCTCTCGCACACGCGGAATGCGGAGTATGCGCCGCCGATGAAGTCATCTGCACCGGGAGCGTCGATGAAGTTGATCTTCTTGTCACCGAACTCTGCGTACAGAGGGGTTGCATAGATAGACCTCTGGTTGATCTTCTCGAGCTCCTCGTTGTCGGAGACGGTGTTCTTGTCCTCAACGGTTCCGCACCTGCTGATGACTTTGCCTTCGTAAAGCATGGCTTCCGCAAGCGTGGTCTTACCGGACTTGGTAGCACCGATCAGGACGACGTTGCGGATGTCTTTGGTTTGATATTCTTTCATTGTATAACTGAATTGATTATTAATCTTTCAGGTCGCACACTGCATACAGCTTTGCGCGAGCCTGCAAAGCTAATAATTTTTGGGGGCAAAGTCAAGAAGCCGCCCTATACTTTTGAAGAATTTGCTCCCCGTCCATGCCCAGCTCTGCGAGGAGCATTTCGTCAAGGGACGCAGGTGACACTCCGGCCATGCGGCAGATATCCTGATAAGAGAGATAAGGATTGCGCCAGACTTCCGTCCGATCCATGAGGCGCTCGAAGCGCGAGTAACTTGTCATCAATGCACACATATTCTTGTCTTTTTGTCGGGACAAAGCTGGGAAGCCGTATCGAAAAAAGCAAATAAAGGGAGGCGTGGATATGCAGATTTTTATGTTTTTTATCTCTTTTGACTATTTTTTATTGTCAATGCAAAGTTTTGCTTGCCGTATTATTAAAAATGGAGGGTTTAAATTTGCGCCAGTCGGTCGCGAGGAATGGACAAGTCGAAGGTAAAAAGCAACATCAGGAAGGCCCGTCGGGCGGCGCATCTCTCCCAGGAGGAGATGGCGGCGAGGATGGGGATTTCCAGGAACGCATTCAGGAATCTGGAAGCCGGGACGACGAAGGTCTCGACCGAACATGTCACCAAAATTGCAGAGATAACAGGGACGTCTGAGGAGGCAATCTACTTCGGTGATGAAGGACTCGCAGTAAGCCTGCTCGAAGCTGGCGACGGGATGAAGGAGAAGCTCAAGGCTCTCACCGACGATTACGAAGCCCGTCTCGGAGAGTTGCGCGCCAAACTTGCTGACAAGGAACTCCTCATAGACTCTCTTAATCACCACATCGCAACCCTTGAGAGCATGGTCTCTATGCTCGAGCGACAAGTGAGCAAAAAATGATTAGATTTGTAGTGCTATGGCAAGCACTGCACCCAATCTCCTCCCATACAAGTACGACGGTCTCACAGAGGCCGGTCTTGACGAGGCCGGAAGGGGCCCGCTTGCAGGGCCTGTATTCGCCGCCGCGGTAATCCTCCCGGCGGACTTTTTCGACCCGCGTCTGGACGATTCCAAGAAGATGACCCGCCGCGACCGGGACGCCCTGCGCGAAGTTATCGAGCGCGAGGCCGTCGCATGGGCCGTGGAGGAAGTGAGCGCTGAGGAGATTGACAGCCTCAACATACTCTGGGCATCGGTCACAGGGATGCAGCGCGCCGTGGAGCACCTCTCGGTGAAGCCGCAGATGCTGCTGGTGGACGGCAACCGTTTCCGCCCTTTCGGAGACTACCGCTACGAGACCATCGTCCACGGCGACGCCACCTATGCCAGCATAGCCGCAGCGTCGGTGCTCGCCAAGACCCACAGGGATGAGAAGATGGAGGCGCTCGCCCGCCAGTACCCCGGATACGGCTGGGAACACAACTACGGCTACCCTACCCCGGAGCATATCGCGGCTATAAAGAGGCTCGGCATGAGCCCGGAGCACCGCCGGAGCTTCCATCCCAAAGAACTTGAACCAACACTCTTTTGATATATGAAAAAGCTTATCGCAACCATCGCGGCAGCCCTGCTGCTCGCTTCCGGCCTGAGGGCCGATGAAGGCATGTGGCTACTGCCCCTGCTTGAGAAAATGAACGCCGAAGCCATCTCCAGCCTCGGCGGAAGGCTCACCCCCGACCAGATCTACAGCATAAACCACAGCTCCATCAAGGACGCAATAGTACAGTTCGGAGGTGGCTGCACCGGAGAGATAATCTCTGACAAGGGTCTGCTGGTCACCAACCACCACTGCGGCTACGGCAGCATACAGAGCCTGTCGAGCACAGAGCACAACTATCTCGAGGACGGCTACTGGGCCATGAACCTGAGCGAGGAGCTCCCCGTCCCGGGGCTTACCGTGCGCTTCCTGCAGAGCATGACGGATGTCACCGAACTCACTCAGGATGAGGAGGGCATCAAGGCCGTAAAGAAGCAGGCCCGGGAGGACAATCCCGACTGCGCCATACAGGTTGCGAGCTTCTACAACGACAATGTCCGCTATCTGATAGTATCCAAGATTTATCGCGACGTGCGCTTCGTCGGAGCCCCGCCGGCATCGGTGGGCAAGTTCGGCGGCGACACCGACAACTGGATGTGGCCCCGTCACACCTGCGACTTCTCCATGTTCAGGGTATATGCCGGAGCTGACAACCAGCCCGCCGACTACTCCCCGGACAATGTCCCTATGGTCCCTGCGCAGAGCCTCGCAATTTCGCTTAAAGGTGTGCAGGAGGGCGACTTCGCTATGATAATGGGCTATCCCGGCAGGACCCAGAGGTTCCAGACCGCAGCCCAGTTGCGTGACATGCTCGCGACCAACGATATTCGCATCGACGCCCGCGGGGTCCGTCAGGATGTGCTCTGGGCAGCAATGCGTGCCGACGAGAAGGTCGGTCTGCAGTACGCCAGCAAGTATTCCGGCTCATCCAACGGATGGAAGAAATGGATAGGCATGCGCGAAGCTTTCGCAGCCCTCGATATCATAGGCCGCGAGGAGCAGAAGGAGAAAGAGCTCTCCGAGTGGATTGCCGCTGACCCCGAGAGACAGGAAGCCTGGGGCAAAGCCATCGAGGACATCGCCGAGTCCGTGGAAGAAACGGCCGCACCCAAGCAGGCGGTCACCCTGCTCATCGAGAGCATCGGGCGTATTGAGCTCGCTGGTTTCGCAGCCGCCATGAATCGCGCAGTCGCTAAGGCAAAGGGCGAGGACGGCACCATCGATCCCGAGAAGGAGAAAGCAGCAATCGACAAGGCCGTGAAGGCAATCCTCGGCCAGTATAAGGACTACGATGCCGCTGTGGACAAGGATGTCGCGGTCGCTATGATTGACTTCTATAAGGCACGCGTGGCAGAGGGCGATGCCGTGAAGCCGGGCGGCAAGAGCCTGCTCGCTATGGACACCCGCAAATACGTGGACAAGCTGTTCAGCAAGAGCATCTTTACTTCCGGGGAGAAGCTGCTCGCCAAGCCCATCACCGCAAAGGTCCTGGCTGCAGATCCCGCCATCCAGCTGGCCAAGGCTCTCAGCGAAGTGGCCGAGCGACTCTACGCTCCGGTTTACTCCGAGATGGACGATATGCGCGAGGCCTCCAAGGATTACGCCGCCGCCCTGCTGAAATGGCAGGAGGGCCAGCCCAGCTACCCTGACGCCAACAGCACCTGCCGCCTCACTTACGGCACGGTCAAGGGTTACGAACCCAAGGACGGCGTGGTCTATAAGCATTACACGACTCTCAAGGGCGTGATGGAGAAGGAGGATCCGGACAATTATGAGTTCCGCGTACCCTCCCGCCTCAAGGAGATCTACGCGACCGCCGACTACGGCCAGTACGCCGACGCATCCGGCGAGCTCGTCACCTGCTTCCTCACCAACCTCGACATCACCGGCGGCAACTCCGGCAGCCCCGTCCTGGACGCTGACGGCAACCTCATCGGCCTCGCCTTCGACGGCAACTGGGAAGCCATGAGCAGCGACGTGATGTTCGAGCCCAACCTCCAGAGGTGCATCTGCGTGGACATCCGCTACGTCCTCCTGATGCTCGACCGCTTCGGCGGCGCCGGTTGGCTGCTCGACGAGCTGAAGCTGGTGAAGTAAACCTGTCGTCTCATATAACCTGTCCGGTGAGCAAAATGATAGTGTTTTGCTCACCGGACAAGCTTTTTGCTACTCTGGTGAGCAAATAGGGGGTGTTTTGCACACGGGAGAATCAGGCAGAGGGAAATCCGGTTTGATTACATTGATAATACTTATTAAATTTGTGGAAATATAGGAACCGTTATAATGATAACAAGAGAAGATGTGCTGGGATGGCTTCAAGAAGTAAGGCACCCGGGCAAACAGGATAGGGATATTGTCGAACTCGGCATGGTGGGTGACGTGGAGGTGTCAGAGGCAAAGGTCTCCGTGCTGCTGAGCTTCCCCGCGAGGCGCGATCCTCTCTCCGAATACCTCATTGGCAGCACCAGGGCGGCGCTCGTGAGGCATCTGCCGACCGGTGTCGAAGGCGAAGTGAAGACCGAAGTCCGCGAAGCCGCCGCACCCAAAAAGACCAACGAACTGAGCCTGGACCAACTCAAGGGAGTGCGCCACATAATAGGCGTAGCTTCCGGCAAGGGCGGCGTGGGTAAGTCCACCGTTGCGGTGGGTCTCGCCCTCGGACTGGCAAAGCTTGGCTGCAAGGTCGGACTCGCCGACGCCGATGTGTACGGCCCGTCCGTCCCCACGATGACCGGCACCGAAGACACCGCTCCCGGAGTGGTGCAGGAAGACGGCATGGATCTGTTCGTACCCCTCGAGAAATACGGAGTCAAGTGGATGTCGGTTGGATATTTCGCATCGCGCGGACAGGCCCTCATCTGGCGCGGCCCGATGGCCTGCAGCGCCCTTAAGCAGATGATACTTCAGGTCAAATGGGGAGAGCTTGACTACCTCATCATCGATATGCCCCCGGGAACTGGCGACATCCATATCAGCCTTGTACAGGAGATCCCGATGGAGGGAGCCATCATCGTCACGACTCCACAGAATGTGGCTCTTGCAGACGTAGAGAAAGGTGTCAATATGTTCCGCAATGACAACATCAAGCGGCGCATCTTCGGCATCGTCGAGAATATGGCGTGGTTCACTCCGGCGGAGCATCCCGATGAGAAGTACTTTATTTTCGGACAGGGCGGCGGCGAACGGATGGCACGCGAGTTTGGACTGGAGCTCCTAGCCCAGATTCCCCTCGTCCAGAGTATCCGCGAAGGAGGCGACTCCGGGGACCCCACGGCCCTCACTGAACTCGCCGAAAAATTGATAACTTTGACAAATTAAAAGAAATAAGATGGTGATCGTCGAATCCCTAGCACCTAGTTTAATAGGTCGCCATCAGGCGACAGGCCGTACCCGGGACTTTGCGGATGCAAAGTCGGAAAGGGAGAAAAGGCCAGGGGGCTCGGGGGAGCGTATTGCTCCCCCGTATAGATAGGGAGGGGCCCAAAGCTTGCTTTGGGAGGGTCCGAAGACCGAAGGTCTGAGGATGGAAGAACGGACATCTCCTTTCCGGACACCAATATGGCAAAGAAGAACGAAGATACCCCGATGCTGCGACAGTACTTCGCCATTAAGGCGCAGTACCCGGAGGCACTCCTGCTCTACAGGGTGGGAGATTTCTACGAGACCTACAGCGACGACGCCCTGACGGCGAGCCGCGTACTGGGCCTCGTACTCACGAAGCGCTCCAACGGCGACAAGGGCACCACTCCTATGGCGGGCTTCCCCCACCACGCCATCGAAGGGTATCTCCAGAAACTCATACGCTCCGGCTTCAAGGTCGCCATCTGCGACCAGCTCGAAGACCCCAAACTCGCGGGCCGCAACCTCGTAAAGCGCGGCGTCACCGAGATCCTGACCCCAGGCATAGCCTTCGGCGAAGGCATGCTGGAGCAGAAGGAGAACAACTACCTCGCCGGCCTGTGCTTCAGCTCGGACGAATGCGGAGCGGCATTCCTGGATGTGTCCACCGGCACATTCAAGGTCGCCCAGGGCAGTCTCGATTACATAGGCACCCTGCTCGGCTCACTCTCCCCCAGGGAGCTCGTCGTCCCGAGGGAATACCTCAATCCGGTAAGGGAACGCTTCGGCGCCTTCTATATCACAACCCTTGACGAATGGGCCTTCGTGCCCGAAGCAGCCGAGGAGAGACTGCTGCGCCAGATGGGCGTGCGCTCCCTCAAGGGCTTCGGCGTACGCGGCTACCCCCTCGCGATTTGCGCAGCCGGTGCTCTGATTGCCTACCTTGAGCAGACCCACCACGAGGGGATGCAGAACATCTGCTCTATCTCGCGAATCGAGGAGGGCAAGTTCGTCTGGATGGACGGATTTACGCTGCGCAATCTGGAGGTGTTCAAAGCTGCCGGCGGCGAAGGTGCTGCCCTCGTGGATGTGATGGACAAATGTGCCTCGCCAATGGGCTCACGCCTCCTCAGGCAATGGCTCGCACTGCCGATAATGGACAGGGACGAACTCAGCGAGAGGCTCGACACGGTAGAGTATTTCAAAACTCATGACGAGCAGCTATCGACAGCCAGGGAATATCTCGGCGCCACCGGAGACCTCGAAAGGATAATCTCACGCGCCGCCACCGGCAGGATACTTCCCCGCGAAGTGCGCCAGCTAGGCCGCAGTCTGGAGCAGATGTCTCCGCTCGCAGCGCTGTGCGGCGAAAGCGCCTGCCCGGCACTCGAAAGGCTTGCCGACGGCATGCAGGACTGCTCTGGACTGCTTGCTAAAATACAGCACACCCTCTGCGAAGACGCCTCGCAGCTCGGCAGGGGTGATGTCATTGCGCCCGGAGTGGACGCAGAACTCGACTCCCTCAGGGAAATCTCCCGCGGAGGCAAGGATTACCTCCTGGAGATGCAGAACCGCGAGACCGAGAGGACAGGCATCAGCGCTCTCAAGATAGGATACAACAGCGTCTTCGGCTACTATTTCGAGGTGCGCAATTCGTCCCGCGACAAGGTCCCGTCTGACTGGATACGCAAGCAGACTCTGGTCTCGGCCGAGCGCTACATCACCGAAGAACTCAAGCAGTACGAGGAGAAGATACTCGGTGCCGAAAGCGCCATCTACGAGATCGAGTCCCGCATCTACGGCGAGCTCGTAGCGGCTGTCCAAAAGGAAATCCGCGCCATCCAGGCCAACTGCGCCATAGTTTCTCGCCTTGACGTACTGGCCGGATTTGCATACCTCGCATCAGAGAGGGGCTACTGCCGTCCGGAGATTGACGACTCGCTCACGCTGGACATCAAGGCGGGTCGCCACCCTGTAATCGAGACACTGCTGCCTCCGGGCGAAGAATACATCGCCAACGATGTCCACATGGACTCCGCGAGCGAGCAGATAATGATACTCACCGGTCCCAACATGTCCGGTAAATCGGCCCTGCTGCGCCAGACTGCGCTCATAGTGCTGATGGCCCAGACTGGATCGTTCGTACCGGCGGCATCCGCGCGCTTCGGCCGGTTCGACAAGATATTCACCCGCGTAGGCGCTTCGGATAACATCTCCCGCGGCGAGAGTACCTTTATGGTGGAGATGCTCGAGACAGCGATGATTATGCACAACCTGTCAGCGCGTTCGCTGGTGCTTCTGGACGAAATCGGTCGCGGTACCTCAACCTACGACGGCATGGCAATAGCCCGCGCGATTGTGGAATTCATACACCGCCGAGGCAAAGGAGCCAAGACCCTGTTCGCCACTCACTATCACGAGCTCAACGACCTGGAGACAGGTCTCGCGAGAGTACACAACTACCACATCGCTGTCAAGGAAGAGGGCAAGGATGTCATATTCCTGCACAAACTTCAGCCCGGTGGCGTAGCCCGCAGCTTCGGCGTGCATGTGGCCCGCATGGCCGGTATGCCGCCGGAGATCATCGACTCGGCAGAGGAGACGCTGCGCGAGCTGGAGATGAAGGAGAAGCGCGACAGGGAGATATCCAAACAGGGCGCCGTAGCTTCGGACGGCAGCATACAGCTGTCGCTATTCCAGCTGGACGACCCTACACTTGGGTCACTGCGCAAGAAGCTCGAGGCCGCCGACCTCAACAATATGACCCCCATGCAGGCATTCGACCTGCTGAGGGCAATGAAGGGAGAACTGGGAATCTAGCACCTCGGGACGTAAACCGCGAATTCGAACTTGAAGCCCGTCTCTGGATCCACATGGGTCTCGGAGCGGGACTCTTCGCGCCAAAGCGCCGGGTCTATCTCAGGGAAGAAGGCATCGGCATCATCCAGCACGGTATGCACATGGGTGATATATAGCCTGTCCATCGAAGGCATCGCGGCGCGGTACACCGAAGCTCCGCCTATGATGAAGCACCTGTCCGCGGGCTCGGCCGCGGCATAGGCCTCCTCGAAGGAGTTAACCGTTATAACCTCGGGGATGGGGTCACCGCCCAGGTTGAGGACTATGTTCTTGCGTCCCGGCAAGGGTCTGCCAATTGAGAAATAGGTCATGCGGCCCATAATCACAGGGCAGCCGGAGGTCACCTGCTTGAAATATTTGAGATCCTCTGCGATGTGCCAGGGAAGGGCGTTCTTAATCCCTATCCCCCAGTTGTCGGCCACCGCCACTATCAGACATTTTTCCATAATCAATAGTCATTCCGGGCTTGACCCGGGATCTTTAAACCGCCACCGGCGCCTTTATCGCCGGCCACGGGTCATATCCTTCGAGGGTAAAGTCCTCGTACTTAAAGTCAAATACACTCTTAATCTCCGGATTGAGTATTATCCGGGGCAGCGGCCTGGGCTCGCGGGAGAGCTGCTCGCGCACCTGCTCGAAATGGTTGAGGTAGATGTGCGTGTCGCCGGTCGTATGCACGAACTCGCCAGGCTGCAGGCCACAGCATTGCGCTATCATCATGGTTAGCAGAGCGTAGGAAGCTATATTGAACGGCACCCCGAGGAAGGTGTCCGCGCTCCTCTGATAGAGCTGGCAGCTCAGGCGCCCGTCCGCCACATAGAACTGGAACAGGCAGTGGCATGGCGGCAGTGCCATCTTGTCCACTTCGCCCGGATTCCAGGCACACACCAGCATGCGGCGCGAATCCGGATTGTTCTTAATCATATCGATTACCTGTGCGAGCTGGTCCACATTCCCTCCGTCAGGTGTCGGGAAACTGCGCCACTGATGCCCGTACACTGGACCCAAATCGCCGTTCTCATCGGCCCACTCGTCCCAGATCGTGACCCCGTGATCCTTGAGATACTTGATATTGGTATCCCCCGAAATAAACCACAGGAGCTCGTAGATTATCGATTTGAGGTGCACCTTCTTGGTGGTGAGCAGGGGGAAACCTTCGCTGAGGTCGAAGCGCATCTGGCGCCCGAAGACGCTGCGCGTACCGACCCCGGTACGGTCATGCTTATCGGTGCCATGCTCCATTATGTCCTCAAGCAGGTCAAGATACTGTCGCATAGTGTTGTGTCAGAGGCTGTTGATGTAATTGCAGTAGCGCCACTCCGGTGCATCCTTGAGAACCACTCTCTTGAGGGAATCCAGCACATACACCGAAGGTATGGCGCGTATATAATATATGGTATCGGAGCGTATGACTCCAGCAGGGTCATAGCCCACAATCCAGTCTGAAGGATAATCGCCGAGGTGACGGCGCCAGGACTCCAGGTCACTGTCTATATAGATATTGAGTACCGCAATCCGGCCGGCAGCTATCTTTTCGCTCAGGTACGGGAGACCGGAGAGCTGCTCCGTAGTCTCCGCACAGGCATGGCAGCCGGGATTGCTGAAATACAGCACTATGCACTCGGCATCCAGGTCGTAAAGTCTGTGGTCCTGCCCGGCGGCATCCCTGTAGGTGAAATCGGCCACCTGGGCGCCGCGGCGGTTGATACCGCACATTCGGGCTTGAAAAGCGTAGCCGGGACGGGCATCCTCATCAGTAAGCGGGGAAGCCGCCGCGGCCTCGGCAAAAGGCAGATAAAGGTCCTCATCCCTGAGCGGCGACTGGGGGTCATAGAGGTACTTTGCCACCGCCTCGGTCATAATGCGATAGACTTCACAGGTGGAATCCGCCTGCTGCTCAGCGACTATCTCGTCAAAAAGGTCGGCTATCATCTTCTGACCATCGGAAAGGGGCGCGTCCAAAGCCCTGGAGACATACTCGGAAACCACCTTCTCCGCAGCCACACTGTCCAGACCGGCATATCGTGGCTTCTCCCCCTGACGCGAAGCGCAGGAGACAAGGAGTATTGCAGCCGCTGTTATGCAGAGAAGTTTTCGCATCCTTCATAGTTTCGGAATAGGTAAAGTTAGACAAAAAATATTAGATTTGTTCTCGGATGAGAGAAAGTGTACGCAAATTAGTGGTCATCGCGTGCCTGGCGCTGTCGGCGGTTCCGGCGGCGCGCGGACAGTTCTACCCGGGAGGCGGCGAGGCCACCAGCGTGCGCTGGGAGACCATCTCCACGCAGGACTACCGCGTCATCTATCCCCGCGGGCTGGATTCGCTCGCAAGGGTGTATGCCATGGAGCTGGAGAAGTGCAAGCTGCCCGTATCCGGCAGCATAGGATATGCCCCCAATCAGGGCTTCAAACGGCCCTCTCCCGTAATCCTCCATCCATATACTACCCTTGCCAACGGCAGCGTGACCTGGACTCCGCATCGCATGGAGCTCAACACTACGCCCGAGGCCTATAATCCGGAGCCCACTCCCTGGCCGCGGCAGCTTGCCGTCCACGAATCCCGCCACCTGGCGCAGATGCAGTTCGTGCGTGACCGCAAGCACCGGGTGCTTAACGCCCTCACTGGCGAACTCTGGGGAGGCCTGCTTGCAGCCCTGTACGGAGGACCCGACTTCTTCGAAGGGGATGCAGTGCTCGCCGAGACGGCTCTCAGCTACGCCGGAAGGGGCCGCAGTGCTGATTTCCTGGAGTACTACAGGGCCTGCTTTGCAGAGGGTGAGATGAGGGATTACTACAAATGGCGCTACGGCTCCCTATACGGCTACACCCCCGACTACTATCGCGCCGGATATCTGATGGCGAGCGCAATGCACGCCGATACGGCCTCATTCAGATGGCCCTTTCCGGCCATGAAGAAGCCAGCGAAGCAATACGATTCGCTCGCTGTGGAGCTCAGTGAGCTCTGGGCAACAGAAGCCGAAGCCCGCGGACCTTTCACCGAAGGCGAGACCTTCCATGCTCCGCGCAGCCGATTCTTCCACTCCTACTCTCACTATGCCACACTCGGAGGCCGCCTCTATGCCGTACGCTACGGCACTGACGACGGCAGGCACCTCGTTAGGTTCGATGCCGACGGGCAGGAATCCGTAGTCTGCTCTTTCAGCTCCGAGGCATCGGTCCCGAAGGCTGATTCTGCACTCGGCAGGCTGTTCTGGAGCGAATGGCGAGGCGATCCGCGCTGGGGTCAGCATTCCTGGTCAATCATCCGCTTCCTCGGTCCTGACGGCCGCATAATGAGTCTCACTCACCACAGTCGCTATTTCAACCCTGCACCCCATGACGGAGTGCTTGCCGTGACTGAGTATCCCCTCGAAGGCGGCAGCGCGCTTGTGCTGCTCTCGGGCTGGGACGGAGCCGTGCTCGACAGGATTCCCGCTCCCGCCGGGATGCAGATTGTTGAGAGCTGCCGGGTGGACGGGCATACGGTAGTGAGCGCCATCACCGACAGAGGATTCGGCCTCTATGATGCGAGGGACTTTAGCTGCCTCCTCGGTCCCACTCCGGTTAAGATCAAGCGGCTCAGCTCCGACGGCAGCGATATACTTTTCGTAAGTGATCTGGGCGGAGTAGATGAGCTCTACCGCCTATCCGGGGGGAGCCTCACAAGGCTTACCTCAACCCCTCAGGGTAGCTCCGACTGGGCTCTCGCGGAAGACGGATATCTCTATTACTCAAGCCTTTGCAGCAAGGGGCGCGATATCATGCGCGTCCCCGTATCGCAGCTTGCAGCGACTCCTGCCGACTTCTGCATGCCTCACAGATACGCTCTCGCCGAAGCTCAGGCCGCAGCAGAGCCAATCACCACCATCGATGAGGATCTCCCCGTCAAGATATCCCAGCCGCGCAGGTATTCCAAAATAGCCAACGCCATTGGAGTCCACTCATGGCTTCCGGTGTATTTCGCGTCCGATGATGTGGACGAGCTTAGCTCCCTGTCAATAACTCAGGACGCAGGGCTCGGTGCCACTGCATTTTTCCAGAATGAGCTCGGAACCCTGTACGGCTCCGCCTCGGTATCCGCATGGACCGCGGCCGGAGGTTTCCGGGGCGCAGGGCACCTTCATATGACCTACACGGGGTTGTATCCCGTCCTGGAGCTCAATGCCTCAATAGGCGAGAGGGATGCCTACAATTTCCATTTCCGCGACTCCACCGCCGAGGACGGGACCAAATACGTCCTTCGTGAAGCCGACAATCTCTACATCCCCTTTACCCAGGCAAGCCTCAAAGCCTACATCCCCTGGACTTTCAACAAAGCGGGTTGGAACCGCGGCATCATCCCACAGGCCAGTTTCAGTATATGCAATGACAGCTATACTCTGGGCAGCGTCGTACCGGTCAACCGTTTTATCACTTCACTGCGGCTCTATGCCACCAAGCCGATAGCTCACTCGCGCCTGTATCCTGAATGGGGTGTCGGCGCCGAGGCCGGCTATAGCGCCCGTTTTGGGTTCGAGGATGTGTATGTTGGCAATGTCTATGGCTTCGCCTATGCTTACCTGCCGGGTCTTGCGAAGCCTCACGGAGTCAAACTGACCGCCCTCATGCAGAAGCATACAGGCGGGGGCTTCCTGCCGGAGACGGTGGCGAACACCATCCCCCGCGGCATACGCTCGGACGAAGACATTGCGGGCGAGGTGCCCCGCTGGCCCAATCAGGCCAAGCTTACCATTGATTACGCCATCCCCTTCGGCGATGTGGACTGGTCTTTCCTCTCGCCCTGGGTTTACATTAGGAACTTCGAGTTCTGCGCCCACGCAGACTGGCTGCACATCTGGAACAGCAAACGCAGCAGAGACTACGCCAGCTTCGGTGCTGACCTCTCGGTGCGGCTCGGTAACCTCCTCTGGATACCCTACGACACCCGCATCGGTGTCACTTACGACTATTGTCCCGCGGCCACGCAGCCCCATTATGTAGGACTTATTTTCAACATCGATATCTGATATGGCAGCAAAAGATACCGTCCGCGTCACCTGTCCCTCGTGCGGTGAGAGCTACGAGGCTCCCGCATACAGCGTCATCAACGCCACCGCCAACCCGGAACTCAAGGCCTCCGTACGCAGCGGAGAGCTGTTCGTGCAGCACTGCCCCAAGTGCGGAGCCGCCACCCTGCTCAAGTATCCGCTCCTCTACATTGAGCCATCGGAGAACCTCATAATCTGGCTGTCCACGGACGACGCTGCAACCGAGGAGAAAGCCCGGCAGCTGTTCGAATCCTCCGAAGAACTCTCCGGCTACACCGCGAGGCTCGTCTCCGATGTCGGTTCACTTATTGAGAAGGTTAACATCTTCGATGCCGGCCTGGACGATGTCATAATCGAGCTCTGCAAATACGTCGTCTGCCAGGAGCGCGGCGAGGAGCTGCAGCTCAAGTTCCTGCGCGTGGACGGTGCCGAGAGCGAGATAATCTTCAGCTATCCCGGCGACGGGCGCATGGAGATGCTGGCCGTAAGCCTCTCGACCTACGAGGACTGCAAGGGCATAGTTGCAAGAAACCCGGCAATCGGTAAGCTCTCCGCCGGGCTCTCAAAGATTGACAGCGACTGGGTCGCCTCGTTTACACGTTAAAGAGGAAGTGGATTATGTCGCCGTCCTGGACGACGTACTCCTTGCCTTCGATTCCCATCTTGCCGGCAGCACGTACTGCGGACTCTGAGCCGTAGTGCACATAGTCCTCATACTTGATGACTTCCGCGCGGATGAATCCCTTCTCGAAGTCCGAGTGTATCACACCTGCGGCCTTCGGGGCCTTGTCTCCCTCGTGAATAGTCCAGGCACGGCATTCGTCGGCTCCGGCCGTAAAGAAGGTCCTCAGTCCCAGCAGGTGATATGCCGCCTGTATGAGACGCACTACGCCTGACTCCTCCAGACCCATCTCCTCAAGGAACATCTGCCTGTCCCCGTAATCCTCCATCTCGGCTATCTCGGATTCGGTCTTCGCCGAAATAATCAGTATCTGCGCGTTCTCGTCCTTCACCGCTTCACGCACCGCATCGACGTAGGCGTTGCCGTCGACGGCCGAAGCGTCATCCACGTTGCAGACATACATCACAGGCTTGTCGGTCAGCAGGAAAAGTCCCTTCGAGAGAGTCTCCTCCTCTTCGTTGAGGAGCTTAACCGTGCGGCAGGACTTGCCCTGCTCGAGAGCCGCTTTGTAGCGGGTGAGAAGCGCGGCCAGCTTCGCAGCCTCCTTATCCCCAGCTTTGCCTGCCTTGTCGCACTTCGACAGGCGCGCGTCGACTGTCTCAAGGTCCTTAAGCTGCAGCTCAGCGTCCACAACCTCCTTGTCCCTCACGGGATCCACGCTGCCGTCCACATGGACGACATTGCCGTCGTCGAAGCAACGGAGCACATGGAGAATGGCGTCACACTCACGTATGTTGGCGAGGAACTGGTTGCCCAGGCCCTCTCCCCTGCTGGCCCCCCGCACCAGACCTGCAATATCTACGATATCGACGGTCGCCGGGACTATGCTCCGGGGATTGCACATCTCCACCAGCTTATCCAGGCGCTTATCCGGCACCGAGGTCGAACCGAGATTCGGCTCAATCGTACAGAAAGGGAAGTTAGCGCTCTGCGCTTTCGCCGAGCTCACACAGTTGAAAAGGGTTGACTTGCCGACATTCGGCAGACCCACTATACCGCACTTCAGAGACATCTCTCAAATTTATTTTTATACAAATTTAATTCATTTCGCTTAAAAGAAAAACCGACTATATGTTTTCTCCATCCTCAGGCCTACGGCCTTCGGACCCTCCCAAAGCAAGCTTTGGGCCCCTCCCGCTAATAGCGCGGGTGCTAATGATTACGAAAACATATAGTCGGTTTTTATATATTTAAGCGAAATTTATGTTTTTGAGTGCAATATTGCAGGTATGAAAGGCCTGCTGATATTGTTCGCCGGGGTGACGGTGGTCTTCTGGAATGTGGAGAATTTCTTCGCTCCGGGACAGGGTCCTCATGCGGAGCTGT
>CAMZEI010000028.1 GCA_947305815.1 uncultured Bacteroidales bacterium
TTCTCCCTCATCTTCTTGGCGCGGAGTGCGCTGTCGGGATGGGTTGAGAACATCTGCTGTATGGTCGAAGCGGAGCCGCTGCTCAGACTCTGCAGTTTAGTGAGGGCGTCGGCCATGCTGTAAGGGTCGTAGCCCTGCTGAATCGCGAAGCCGAATCCGTAATCGTCAGCTTCAAGCTCCTGTTTCTGCGAGAACTGGGAGGTGATATAAGCTTGAGCCAGGTCGCCGATGAATGAGTCGGTGAGGACTGCGGCCTTGTCGCTGGCGGCACCTATGGCTTCGCGGGCAGCGAGGGTCAGGTAGGCGTTGCGCATGGCATCCTTGGAATCCTTGTTGACCACATGCCCTATCTCGTGTCCGAGCACTGCCATGAGCTCGTTGTCAGACATTATGTCCATGAGTCCGGTATATACCCTGATGGAGCCGTCTCCGCAGGCGAAGGCGTTGACTTCGTCAGTCTTGTAAACTCCCAGTTTCGGGGTCATTCCGTCGACGGTTACGCCCTTCATGAGCTTCTTGAGGCGCGTAAGGTAAGCTCCCTTCTCCATGACATTGGAGGCGTCCAGGCTTGCGACAGTGAGGGCGCTGAGCTGGGCCACCTGCTCGTCGGTGATTGACGCTGCAGTGGCAGCATTCACAAGGGCATTCTGAAGCTTGGCCTGGTTCCAGTTGATGTTCTTGATGACGCTGCAGCCGGCTACTGTGACTACTGCGGCTGCAATGACGGAGAAGAGAATTCTGCGTTTCATAAAGGTTCAGGTTATCGGTACAAATATAATTTTTTCTCGCGAAATCTGTACATTTGTACGTTATGGGAATTCGCAGCTTAATACTTACTATCACAGCCGCATCGCTGACGGTGCTCTCGCCGGCCCAGACCAAGGTGCCCCAACGCACCGCAGCTCAGGGAGATACGGTGGTTGCAAAGCAGCTTTCCTCACCCTCTGCGAAGGCTATCAAGTCCAAAATGGCCCAGATACGCAAGACCCGTCCGACCGTTGGGCTCGTGCTCAGCGGCGGAGGCGCCAAGGGTGCTGCGCATATTGGCGTCATCCGCCGCCTCGAAGAGCTCGGCATCCCCGTTGACATCGTCGCCGGTACCAGCATGGGCGGCCTGATCGGCGGCCTTTATGCGCTGGGATATTCTTCTGACGAAATGGACGCCGTGATAAGCTCGATGGACTGGGACAAGACCCTCAGCGACCGTCTGGACCGCGAATTCATGTACTACTCCGACAAGACTTACCGCGACCGCTACATGATCTCCGCCCCGTTCTATTACAGCGGCAAGAAGGTGAACCTCGAATCCATCGGGGGCAGCCTCGTAGGCAACCGTTTCTCCGGCTTCGCCTTCGGACAGAATGTCGGCAACACCCTTAGCTCCCTCAGCGTAGGGTACCAGGATTCACTGCTTTTCGCCAACCTCCCCGTCCCCTATACCTGCGTTGCAACCGACATGGTCTCCGGCCGCGCCAAGATATGGACGGAGGGCAAGATGGTCACCGCGATGCGCTCCACCATGTCCATCCCGGGTCTTTTTGCGCCCGTCACCACCGATGACCGCATGGTGCTGACCGACGGCGGGATGCGCAACAACTATCCCGTCGACATCGCCCGCAGCCTCGGAGCGGACATAGTGATCGGAGTCACTCTCTCCGACGGATATGCCGATTTCGAGGGCTTGCAGAATATTGGCGGACTGGCGATGCAGAGCATAGACATGCTTGGCCGCGAAGCCTACGAGCGCAATCAGGACAAGGCCGACATCACCATACGCCCGGATATCACAGGCTACAACATGCTCAGCTTCTCCTCGGATGCCATAACCGAGCTTATCGGCAGGGGCTATGAGGCCGCAGACGCATCGACCGCCGACCTGCTGGCCGCAAAGCACATGCTTGGCCGCAGGGTCTCTGTCCCGAAGCGCAGCCATGCCGTCAACCTCGCCGGCCGCAAGGTGCGGATTGACAGCGTCGCCATCTCCGGGGTGGACAAGCGGGATGAGCGTTATCTGCGCGGCCTTGTGAAACGCGAGCTTCGGGACACTATGGATGCCGCAGATATTGAGAACATAGTTTCCACCCTGTACGGCACCCGTGCATTCGATGTCATCTCCTATGAGCTGCTCGGCTCCAAAGAGCCATATCACCTGAGCCTCAGGATGAAGCCGGGGCCCATTCACCGGCTTGGACTGGGTGTGCGTTTCGATACCGAGGAACTCATGTCGGCACTTGTCAACGTGGGCCTCGGGACCGGACGCTTCCGCGGAGCGGCACTCGATTTCGAGAGCAAGATAGGCACTAATCCATATGTGGGTCTGCGCTGCTATTTGCACTCGTCCTCCGGCTTCGCCCTCAACCTCACCGGGCGCTACCGCTATGTGGACCGCAACCAGCTGTCAGTCGGCGACAGCCACTACAGGACCGTATTCCATGAAGTCAGGACCGAAGCCTACATCTCGCGCTACAAGATGAAGGATTTTGATTTCAAGCTGGGTGCCCGTGACGAATTCTTCAACATCGCTCAGGTGATGTCGGACAAGGAGTTCAAGTCTTTCGACGAAGATATGGACAAGTCCCATTATCCTGCGGCGTTTGCATCCCTGCGCTGGGACCGTCTGGACGACGGTGTCTTCCCTACGCGCGGCTATAGGGAATCACTCGACGCGGCTTTCGTACTCGACGGATTCGACAGCTTCACTCCTGCGGTCGCCTATCTGCAGTACTCGCTCCAGAGGCCGTGGACTCCTTTCAGGTTCTTCACTTTCGTACCTTATCTCAATGTGCGTCTCGCCTACGGAGAAAATGTCCCCTATGAGTATGCCAACATGGTTGGCGGCACGATGGCAGGGCGATACCTGGATCAGCAGATTCCCTTCATCGGGACCACTCACTGCGTGCTGACCCGCAGCGCAGTCGCGGTAGCCAGGGCTGACCTGCGTTTCCGCATATCTTCAAGCCACTACTTCTCCATACTGGGCAACGCCATGGCAGAGGGAGACTTCCCTTTCCTGCACACGGTAGATGCTCCGGCTTCGCTACACTACGGATTTGGCGTCAAATATGACTACGCTACGATAGCGGGGCCCGTGAGCCTCGTCGTAGGTTGGTCCGACATAACGCAGAAAGTAGCCGTCACGCTCAGCGCCGGCTTCGATTTCTAAGCTCCCTACTCGGTCTTTTCGACCTTGAGCTGCTCGATGAGGAATTTCTCGTCCTTGGCAGCCACGAAAATTGTGACGTCGAAGCGGTCGCCGCCGGCGTTCAGGGTACCGAATGCGTACTTCTTGCCGCCTTTGCCGGCAGTGTGGCCTATTTCGAATGAACGGGGAGTGTATGAGGAGAAGAATGATTTCAGGATTTGCCGTGCCTGGGCCTTTGTGACGTTGCGCTCGCGTGAGATGACCTGCATGTCCAGATTGTCAGCGAACCATGCGGACAGGGATTCGGCATCGCCGCCGGCCATGTACTTGGAAATGGGTACGAACACATCATAGCCCTTGGACTGGGCTGATGCCTGAGGGCAGCCAAACGCGAGCAGGGCGGCTGCGGCAAGGACGGAAAAACGGGAAATCAGTCTCATACTGAGGCTCTATTTCTTGCAAATATTGAGCCACATAAGTATATTTGCAGGGTATGCGCATGACCCTTCTTACTGTCGGCAAAACAGACGTCGCATGGGTCCGGGAGGGTCTTCGGACCTACTCGGACCGGCTTGGGCATTATGTGCCTTTCGCAATCAGGGAGATACCCGAGCTCAAGGGTGCGCGCAGCCTCTCCGAGGAGCAGATAAAGCAGAAGGAGGGAGATCTGATACTCGCTTCGCTGTCCCCGTCCGACCGGGTGTTCCTGCTGGACGAGCACGGCAGCATGATGCGCTCCGTAGAGTTCGCTGCATGGATTGGGAAGCTGATCAGCCAGGGCTCCAGAGACATAGTCTTCGTTATAGGAGGGGCCTACGGATTCAGTCCCGCAGTGTATTCCAGAGCTGAGGGCAAGCTGTCCCTCTCGCCCATGACCTTCTCCCACCAGATGGTGAGAACGATTTTTGCAGAGCAGTTGTACCGGGCGTTCACCATCCTCAAGGGTGAGCCGTACCACCACGAATGAAGCACCGCAGAGTCATATTCACCGTGGCGGCCGCTGCGATTGCGGCTGCATTTATCGTCGCTGCCCTCCTGTCAGTGAGAGGCATACGCGAGAGCGTCATCGCAGCCCGCGTAGAGCACAACATACGCTCGCGCATGGCTATCCTGAACAAAGGGATGCAGACAGCGCTCGAGGGCGATGCCGTGTGGTTCGATATCCCGGACTTGCCGCAGGACCTTGTGATATACAAGTACATAGACGATACGCTCAAAGCCTGGGCGGGGCAGTTCCCCATCATCAACGACGACATCTCCTCAGGTATAGAGATAGGCCGCATAGTCCATCCCCGCAACCGCATCAGCACTCCGCTGGCGGACGTCACTGACGAGGCCAGCTACCTCAATCTGGGCACCAAATGGTATGTCGCCAAACGCATGACCAGTGGCCCTGTCACCGTCATAGGAGGACTGGAGATACTCAATTCTTATGGCAAGGGACCCCGCCGAGGCATTAATCCTGAGCTTCGTGTCCCTGAGAGCTACTCCCTCAAGCCTCTCACCGAGAGCGAGGGCCGTCCCATAAGCGTCGAAGACCGCCCGGTCCTTATACTGGCATCCGATTCCACTCCCGGAGATTCCCGCAGCATGTCTCCGTTCTTCTCCCCTCTGCTTTATTCGGGAGGAGGACTGCTGAACTCCCTGGGATCGATGATTATCCTCAACCTTGTCATCCTTGCGGCTGCAATTGCGCTCTTCCTCGCGCGCAAGAAGCTCCGTGCGGCGGCAGGAGAGGGCAGAGGCTGCATAATCCTATATGCAGGCGTCATAGCCGGTATCGTCGCGATAGTCCTGTACACTTTCTTCGCCCTTGCGAGCATCATCACCAACTCCACCATCCCGCTGGAGCTGTACAAACTCTGGGAACTCACCCCGTTCAGCGGCATAGTGTACGTGTCTTTCCTCACCATGCTCCTGAGCATACCCCTGCTCCTGCAGATCGTGAGGCCGATGAGCTCGCTTGACAAGATACTGTTCTGCCTCGTGATGGCGGCAGGGATAGTGGTGGTGACCTATTCCCTGGGCTCGCGCAGGGAGGAGAACCGTCTTGCCGTACTCGCAGACCGCCTCTCCGTGGACAGGGACCTCAAGTTCGAGATGCGGCTGATGCGAAGCGAGAGCAGGATAGCTTCAGACTTGTTCATACCGGCCCTGGCTCAGGTGGAAGGTGCCGATGCCGGCATACAGAACCGCCTTGCGGAAATGCACCTGGCGCGTATAGCCCAGAGCTATGACATCTATGTCAGGGTCATTGACAGCCGGGAAGACAGTATCTGGTGCGCACGCCGTCTTGAGGGAGGCGAGCTTATCTCAGGCCGCTCCCGCTTCGTATTCGTGAGTACCGGCGCGGGGAGGGGCCGCTACGATGCCATCTTCTCATATTCTACTCCTCAGGCCGATGTAAGCATGCTGGTGGAGCTTGAGTCGAGGGCCAGTCTGGAGAGTCACGGATATGCCCGTATCCTTGACCTTAACGCTCCTGCGGAAGGGTCCGTGCCTGCAAGATACTCCTACGCCCGCTACTTCCGCCGCGAGCTGCGCCTGTTCAAGGGAGACTGCGCATACCCGACGACCCTGGGCGAGCCTTTCGAGAATCACATCCCTCCCGCGGGGGAGACTGCCCATTTCTCGGGCGACGGCTACAAGCACTTCATCAATGTAATGGACGACGACGAGGTGGTGATCATCTCCCGCCATGCCACGAGGATGTTCGGATTCATCATAGCGGGTACCTTCATCGCCGTTTTCCTGTATCTGCTGACCCTGCTTGCCACACTCTGGGAGAGCGGTCATCACTATGATGCGCGCAGGGGCTCCTATAAGATGCGCATACGCCTGATGGTCATGACTTCGCTGGTGCTGACGCTTGTCACCATGGCAACCATCAGCGTCCTGTTTGTGTATCAGCGCAACGAGCAGAGCAACCGCAAGCTGCTCACGGGCCGTATCAATTCCATACAGTCCCTGCTGGGGGCGCGTATCAAGGGCGTAAGCTCGACGGACGACCTCCGTTCGCAGGAGATACGTTCGCTGCTTGAGATAGTGGGTGAGGATGTGGGTTCCGACATTACCCTTTACGATCCGGAAGGCCGGGCGTTCATGTCGACGGCCCCCGAAGTGTTCAACCGCATGTATCTGGGCAGCCGTATGGATGCCGTGGCATACAGGCACATTGTTCACGAAGCGCGTCGCTATTTCTTCCGCAGAGAGCACCTTGGGAGGGTGTCATATTACGGACTCTATGCGCCGCTGATGGGTGAGGACAGCAGGATAGCCGCCATTATCTCCTCTCCCTATACCGACGACGCCTATGATTTCAGAGAGGATGCTGTGACCCACCTCGTTGCGATCCTCACCATATTCCTAATCCTCCTGCTGATGGTGCGCTTCGTAACCGACCTTATCCTCGAGAGGATGTTCAAGCCGTTGAGCGAGATGAGTGCCAGGATGGCCTCGATGGACCTCGATACCCTGGAGCACATCGAGTACGACCGCAACGACGAGATATCAGCCCTGGTGGAGTCGTACAACCGCATGGTGGACGACCTTGCGGAGAGTTCGGCGCGGCTCGCACAGGCCGAGCGTGACAAGGCGTGGAGCGGCATGGCCCGTCAGGTGGCTCATGAGATCAAGAACCCTCTGACTCCGATGAAGCTCCAGATACAGCGCCTGGTGCGTCTCAAGAGCAAGGGCGATCCCAGCTGGCAGGACAAATTCGACGAGGTCTCCAAAGTGCTGCTTGACCATATAGACATACTCGACGAGACGGCGGGCGAATTCTCCACCTTCTCCAAGCTCTACACTGAGGAGCCCACTGAAATTGATCTCGATACGGTCCTGCAGGAGGAGATATCGATGTTCGACTCCAAGACCGGGGTGCATTTCGACTACTTCGGGCTTGCCGGGGCCAGAATCAGCGGCCCCAAGCCTCAGCTGATAAGGGTGTTCGTCAATCTGATCAACAACGCCGTCCAGTCCCTGTCGGGTCGCGAAGACGGTCGCATAGTAGTGTCGCTTCGCAACTCTTCAGCCGGTGACGGGTGGTATGACATAGTGTTCGAGGACAACGGTGACGGCGTCGCTGCTGAGAATGTCCCCAAGCTCTTCATGCCCAACTTCACCACCAAGAACGGCGGCTCGGGGCTTGGCCTCGCCATCTCCCGCAGCATCCTGGAGAGGTGCGGAGCCACCATCTCCTACTCCCGCTCCTTCACCCTCGGCGGTGCCTGCTTCACCATCCGCTACCCCCGGTAGTCATTCCGGGCAAGCGAAGCGCGACCCGGAATCTATTTCTGCCTCAGGAAGATCTGCACCGGGCAGCCGGTGAGGGAGAAGTGCTCCCGCAACTGATTCTCCAGGAACCTCTTGTAGGGGTCCTTGACGTACTGCGGCAGGTTGCAGAAGAACGCGAATGCCGGGAAGCGTACGGGCAGCTGGGTGATGTACTTGATCTTGACGTACTTACCCTTCCATGCAGGAGGGGGAGTCTCCTCTATGATGGGCAGCAGGGCCTCGTTGAGGCGGGCGGTGGGTATCTTCTGCGAGTAGTTGGCATAGACTGTCGCCACGGCATCCAGCACATCGGCAATCCTCTGCTTCTTTACGACCGAGGTGAAGATGATGGGCACATCGTCGAACGGTGCAAGACGCCTCTTCAGGGCCTCGGTATAGTCGCGCAGGGTGTTGGTATCCTTGATGAACAGATCCCATTTGTTGACCACCACGACGCAGGCCTTGCGGTTGCGCACGATGAGGTTGAAGATGTTCATGTCCTGTGCCTCCATGCCTGTGGTAGCGTCAATCATCATGACGCACACGTCGGCATTTTCGATGGCGCGGATGGAGCGCAGCACAGAGTAGAACTCCAGATCCTCCTTGACGCGGGCTTTGCGGCGTATGCCGGCGGTGTCCACCAGCATCAGCTCGTGCCCGAACTTGTTGTAGTAAGTCGCTATGGAGTCGCGGGTAGTGCCTGCGATATCGGTTACTATATTGCGCTCCTCGCCGAGCAGGGCGTTGGTGAGCGACGATTTGCCTACATTTGGCTTGCCGACGATGGCGACGCGGGGCACTCCCGGATGGTCGGCAGTCTCCTCGGCGTCTTCGGGCAGAAGCTTTACGACTTCGTCCAGCAAATCGCCGGTACCGCTGCCGTTGGAGGCCGAGATGGCGTGTACTTCGCCGAGTCCCAGGGACCAGAATTCCCAGGCATCGAAGAGCTTGTCGCCGGTGTCCACCTTGTTGACGCAGAGCAGCACGTTCTTTTTGGAACGGCGCAGCACGTCGGCTATCGCGGAGTCGTAATCAGTGACTCCGGTACCGGCCTCTACCATAAACAGGATAGCATCTGCTTCCTCGATAGCTATCTCCACTTGCCGGCGTATGGCGGCCTCGAACACATCGTCCGTCCCGGATGCGTATCCTCCGGTATCCACTACCGAGAATTCGCGTCCGTTCCACTCGCAGCGCCCGTAATGGCGGTCGCGGGTGACACCGGATTCGTCATCGACTATGGCCTGCCTCATACCTACGAGGCGGTTGAAGAGGGTGGACTTGCCCACGTTGGGCCGTCCGACTATTGCTAAAAGGCTCATCTTGCGTAAAGTGCGCAATCCTTGCAGGCTTCCGACGGTGTGCCGTTACAGCCCTTCGGCCGTCCGTGCAGCTCGGCATCCACGTCTTTGAAGCAGCGTATTCCCCGCTTGCGCATCTCCTCATTGGACCCCACATCATACTGGGGAAATCCGCGCCCATGGAGTATCCCTACGCTCAGTCCGAGGACTGCGAGGGCTACCAGGGCGACGCTTATGAGGATCAATGCCAGCATGCTGCTTATAACGCGAATTCCTGACTGATTGACTCGTAATTGTAAACTTTGTTGATTATTCTTGCGAACACCTCGGTCATGCTCACTATCCTGATCTTGGGATCGTTCTCCAGCTCGGGATGGGGGATGGTGTCGGTGATATATACTTCTTCGAGGACGGAATCGTGTATCCTCTGTACGGCGGGGCCGGAGAGCAGACCGTGGGTGGCGCAGGCGCGCACGCTCAGGGCGCCCTTCTGCAGCAGCACCTCGGCCGCCTTGCCCAGCGTTCCGGCGGTGTCTATCATGTGATCCACTATGATGATATTGCGTCCCTCGATCTCGCCGATTGCGGTGATGGAATCCACCACGTTGGCCTTTGCGCGGGTTTTATGGCAGATGATGACGGGACAGTGCAGCTCGCGGGCGTAGATGTTGGCCTTCTTGGCGCCGCCCATGTCGGGAGCGGCTATCGACAGATGAGGTATGTTCTGTGCCTCGATATGAGGGATGAACACGCTGCTTGCGTACACGTGGTCCACCGGGATGTCGAAGAAACCCTGAATCTGCTGGGCGTGCAGGTCGCAGGTCATGATGCGGTCTGCGCCGGCGGCCTTGAGCAGATTGGCTACCAGTTTGGCGCCGATTGCTACACGGGGTTTGTCCTTGCGGTCCTGGCGTGCCCACCCGAAGTAGGGGATTACGGCAGTGACCTCCGCTGCCGATGCCCTCTTGGCTGCATCCATTGTGAGCAGCAGTTCCATGAGGTTGTCAGTCGGCGGGAAAGTCGATTGGAGGACATAAGCCTTGGCTCCGCGGACGCTCTCTGTGAACTGAGGCTGGAATTCTCCGTCACTGAAATGCAGGATGTCGAGAGCTCCGAGGTGCAGCTCCGGCTGGTCCGCAGGCTTGATGGCATTGATGTGGTCCACTACTTTGGCTGCGAAGGCCTGGGATGCCTCGCAGGCAAAAAGTTCCATTCTGTGAGTGTGTAGCATGATATCTATAGGGTTTTCAAAACGCTTTCTATGTGGGAGAGGATTTCTTCCTTCCCGGAGCCCGTCTGAGATGAACTATATAGGGTTGGGGGCAGTTCCTCCCAGCTCTCGAGTAGAACTCCGGAGTTCTTCTCCACGCGGGCCTTGAGGACGTTGGGCCCGATCTTGTCCGTCTTGGTGTATATTATGCTGAAAGGCACTCCGGCTCTCCCCAGACTGTCCATGAAATCCCTGTCTATGCGCCCGAGATCATGCCGGCAGTCCACCAGCACGAACAGCTCCGCGAGCTCCTCGGAATTGGAGATAAAGTCCCCGATGACCTTCCGGAGCTCCTCTCGGCCTTCCATGCCCATGCGGGCGTAGCCGTAGCCTGGCAGATCCACGAGGTACCAGCTGTCGTTGATGAGGAAGTGATTGACTACTTTGGTCTTGCCGGGCGAAGCGGAAGTCTTGGCGAGCTTCCCGCTGCCGCATAGCATGTTGATAAGTGAGGATTTGCCGACGTTGGAGCGGCCTATGAAAGCAAACTCGGGGAGGCGCCTTGCCGGCTTCCCGGAAACCCGGACGCTGCTGCCTGCAAATTTTGCCTCTGAGATTTTCATTTAACCCGTTTTTGCTATGCAAAGATAAGAAAACTTTTTTCTAAATTTGTAAGGTATGGACGCTTCTGTCGATAACTCCGCGCTGAACCTCCTCGAGCTGCAGCAAATGATAGCCGGAGGCCTCTCAGACCTGTTCCCTGGGAAGCTCAGGGTGAGGGCTGAGATTGCGTCCATGCAAGTACGCGGCGGACACTGCTACATGGAGCTTTCGCAGAGCGGCCCTGACGGGCTCGTTGCGAAGGTTCGTGCGGTATCCTGGCGCTCCTGGTACCAGCCCCTTGCAGCATATTTTCTCCAGACCACCGGAAGCCCCCTCGCAGCCGGGATGTCCGTACTGCTCGAGGTGCAGGTGAGTTACAGCGAGCTCTATGGCCTGTCGCTGCTGGTCTATGGGATAGAGCCCCTCTACACCATGGGTGAAGCTGAGCGCCGCCGCCTTGAGACCATCTCCCGCCTCGAAGCCGAGGGGCTCCTCGATAGGCAGAAGGAGCTTGCGGTGTCGCCTCTGCCTTACCGTCTGGCGGTCATTTCTTCGCCCGAGGCTGCAGGATATGGAGATTTCACCAGACATCTTGCCGAGAACGAATACGGTTTCGTCTTCGATACTGAGCTCTACGAGGCCCTTATGCAGGGCGAGAGTGCGCCTGCGAGCATAATTGCAGCTCTTCATAGAGTGGCTGCGGCATCCGAAGCCGGCGAGGAGATAGACGCAGTGCTGCTGCTCCGCGGCGGCGGCTCGACCCTGGATCTTGCGTGCTTCGATGACTATGGGTTATGCAGGGCAATTGCTCTATTCCCTCTGCCGGTATATACGGCGATAGGTCATGACCGTGACAGACATGTCGCAGACATGGTGGCATACGAGGCGGTCAAGACCCCTACCGCCCTGGCTGACGGGATGATAGACGCTTTCGCGGCCGAGGACGAGAGGATAGGCTCATACGCCACCCGTCTGCGTCTCGCTTTTGTTTCCCGCCTCGCCGAGATGTCCTCCGCACTGGACCGGCTGGAGCAGCGTATCCACGCCGCCGACCCCCGGGCCCTCCTCTCGCGCGGCTACTCGCTGGTTGCCGGTCCCTCCGGCGCCATCCTCAAATCCGCCTCCGCCGTCCGCCCCGGCGACCGCCTCCGCATCCTCTTCGCCGACGGCGAGATCATCGCTTCGGTAGAAGATTCCTCCCCTGAATATCCAGAGAAGTGCGGGGAATGTCCCGAAAACAGGGACATTCCCCGCAAAAAAGGCCGAAAATGACCGGAATGTCCCTGAGAATGGGACATTCCCCCCAATGATACGATATAATGGATACCAAAGAATACACCGCCGCTCTCGCTGAGCTGGAGAAAATCGCAAAACGCGTCGAAGACCCCGCCACCGGCATCGACGACATCGAAGCCCTCATTCGCCGCTCCGACGAGCTGGTCGCCGCCTGCCGCGAGTACCTCCGCTCCGCCCGCGACCGCACCGCTAACCTTGCCCCGTAAGATTCCGGCTCTTCGACCGGAATGACTATGAAAAGCAGTCTGAGTCCCTTGTAGTCATTCCGGGCTCGACCCGGAATCTCATAACAGAAAACCACTTAGTAACAATATGAAACCAAAAACCAAGAAAATCTACGAGACCGACCCCTGGCTCGCGCCATTCAAGCCGGCGATAGACGCCCGCCACAAGCGCATTGAGGCGGAGCGGACCAAGCTTGCCGGTGAAGGACCTCTGACGGACGCAGCCAACAACCACCTCTGGTACGGCCTGCACCATGACCCCGACGGTTCCTGGGTGCTCCGCGAATGGGCCCCCGGAGCGAGCCGCATATGGCTCATCGGCGACTTCAACAACTGGAAGCGCATTGACGCCTGGGCCCTTAAACCAATAGGCGGCGGCAACTGGGAGCTCCGCGTCCCTGCCGGCTTCCTCTCCCACGGCGACCTCTACAAGCTCTTCGTCGAGTGGCCGGGTGGCGGCGGCGAAAGGCTCCCCGCCTATGTGCGCCGCGTGGTTCAGGACTCCGACACCAAGGTCTTCTCGGCTCAGGTATGGGAGCCTGCGCAGCCCTACAAGTGGCGCCATCGCGCACCCGGCGCCCGTCCCCATCCTCTCATCTACGAGTGCCACATAGGCATGAGTTCCGAGCAGGAGAAGGTTGCATCCTTCGAGGAGTTCCGCAGGGATATCCTTCCCAGGGTGCAGGACCTCGGATATGATGTGCTCCAGATAATGGCCCTGCAGGAGCATCCTTACTACGGTTCGTTCGGATATCAGGTCTCCAACTTCTTCGCCCTGAGCTCCCGTTTCGGTACTCCCGAGGAGTTCAAGGCTCTGGTTGACGACGCCCACGGCCGCGGTATAGCCGTCATCATGGATATAGTACATTCGCACGCCGTGTCCAACGAGATTGAGGGCCTGGGACGCCTGGACGGCCGAGATGACCTGTATTTCTACAAGGGTGCCGCCGGACACCATCCGGCCTGGGGCTCCCGCTGCTTCGACTACGGTAAGGACGAGGTCAAGTCCTTCCTGCTGTCCAACTGCAAGTTCTGGATGGAGGAGTATCACCTGGACGGTTTCCGCTTCGACGGAGTCACCTCGATGCTCTACTGGGACCACGGTCTCGGGACAGATTTCGGCAGCTATGAGCAGTATTTCGGCCCCGGAGTGGATGAGAACGCAGTATGCTATCTGGGCCTTGCCAACCAGCTCATCCACGAACTCAATCCGAAAGCAATCACAATAGCGGAGGATGTCTCAGGCATGGCCGGGCTCGCAGCCCCGTTCGAGGCGGGCGGAGTTGGATTCGACTTCCGCATGGCCATGGGTATAGCAGACCACTGGATCAAGTGGATCAAGGAGCTCAGCGATGACGACTGGAACATGGGCAGCATCTGGTGGGAGCTCACCAACAAGCGCGCCGACGAGAAGACCATCTCCTACGCCGAATGTCACGACCAGGCCCTCGTGGGCGACAAGACCATAATCTTCCGCCTGATTGACAAGGATATGTACTGGTCGATGGAGAAGGGCTCGCAGAATATGCTCGTGGACCGCGGCGTGGCCCTGCATAAACTCATACGCCTCGTGACCGCCGCGACCTGCGGCGGAGGCTACCTCAATTTCATGGGCAACGAGTTCGGACATCCCGAGTGGATAGACTTCCCCCGCGAGGGTAACGGCTGGTCCTTTGCCCACGCAAGGCGCCTCTGGTCCATAGCCGACAATCCCTCCCTTCGCTTCGGCGGACTGCAGGAATTCGACAAGGCCATGATACACGCCCTGCGCGACGAGAAGGTCCTCGACGAGGCCCCAGTGCAACTTTGGGTGAATGAAGGAGATAAAGTGTTGGTTTTCGCCCGGAGAAATCTTATCTTTGCATTCAATTTCAATCCGTCGAAATCATTTGATAACTACGGATTTGGTGCACCGGAAGGAGAGTGGAGCAAACTGCTTGACTCGGACGAACTGCGCTTCGGCGGTTTCGGCCGGCTGCCCCAGGGTGAAAGACACATCACCCAGGACGGTCAGCTCAAGCTTTACCTACCCGCCCGCTGCGCTGTAGTACTTAAAAAAGTTAAGTGACATATATGGCATTTCTTAAATTCAACAAGCAGGAACTGGTCAACCTGTCATACTCGCTCAAGAGGGAAATCCTCGGATCCAACAAGACCGGCGCGTATCTCAACACGACCATAGTCTGCAGCAACACCAGGCGGTACCACGGTCTGCTGGCCGTGACGCTGGACCGTTTCGGCGGTGACAGGTTTCTGCTGCTTTCGGACCTGGACGAGACCCTCGTCATAGGCGGCAAGCAGTTCAACCTCGGAATCCACCGTTACGGTGAGAATTACGAGCCTCGCGGGCACAAGTACATAGTCGATTTCGACGCCAACCCTGTGCCCCAGATTGTCTATAAGGTGGGTGACATGAGGCTGCGCAAGAGCCTTATGCTCGCACAGGACAAGGACCAGGTGCTCGTAAAATACACCCTGGAGGAGTCGCCTGCGCCGGTAAAGCTGAGCCTCAGCCCCTTCCTCGCATTCCGCAATGTCCATGCCCTCACGCACCGCAACGATGCGGCCCGTACTGAATCCAAGAAGGTCAAGGGCGGCGTGAAGTGCAATCTCTACGAAGGTTTCCCGGATCTGTATATGCAGATGAGCGACCCCGCAGCCAGCTTCACCGCAAGCCCCGCATGGAACATGGGTATCACCTATCTGGACGAGTACCGCCGCGGCTACGACTGCATCGAGGATCTGCTTGTCCCCGGATTCTTCTCCGTGGACCTCAAGCCCGGTGAGTCCGTGGTATTCTCGGCCTCCCTTACCCTCGAGAAGCCCGACCTGCTGGCAGACAAGTTCGACAACTTCCTCGCACACAAGGAGTCTTCCGGCGATTATGAGGGCCAGCTTCGCCGTTGCGCGGACAGGCTGATTATCAACCATAATCACAGATTGAAGATAAACGCTGGATTCACCTGGCTGTACACGGGACTCCTTCGCGAGACCCTCCAGTCGGTTGCCGGACTCGCCCTCTACGGACTCGACGACAAGGCTCAGTTCGAAGCCATACTGGATAATCTCATCGCAGACAACGAGGAGCGCCTCTATCGCCGCACCACGCAGGTTGAGGCTCCTCTGTACCTCGCGGTTGCGCTCCAGCAGTATATCGACTACGGAGCGGCACCCAAGAAAGTCTGGACCAAATACGGCTCCGTGGTCAAAGGCATCATCGAGAGCTATCAGCCCGGCCGCCGCAAGGAGGTAGGGATGCAGCCCAACGGACTGCTCTGGGCCCAGATGGACGGGGTCGCCCTCAGCTGGATGAATACCTACATCGGCGGCCGCGCCGTAACCGAGCGCGCCGGCTACCAGGTCGAGACCAACGCCCTGTGGTACAACGCCATCTGTTTCGCACTCGAGATGGAGTCCAAGTATCCTTCGGGCGACGACTTCGTAGCAAGCTGGGAGCCGGTGGCACAGCTCATCAAGGAGAATTTCCAGCCCACCTTCTGGATTGAAGACATGGGCTGCCTCGCTGATTACGTGGACAATTTCGGTCAGAACCGCGATGTGCGTCCCAATCAGCTCTATGCATTCTGGGTCAAGAACTCCCCGGTTGACGAGGAGCTCGCGCCCAGGGTACTGCGCATTGTCGAATCCGAGCTTCTCACAGCCCGCGGCGTCAGGACTCTTTCCCCTCGTGACGTCAAGTACCGTGGAGTCTATGAAGGCAGTCAGGTGGACCGCGACCTCGCTTATCACAACGGCTGCGCATTCCCTGCCCTGCTTGAGCAGTATATCGAGGTGGCCTTCCGCGTCAAGGGTCCCGCCTTCTGGAAGAAGGCCCAGTGGCTCTCCGAGGGCTTCGCGGATGACCTCAGCAAGCATGGCGTGGGTGCGTTCTCAGAGCTGTACGACGGCGATCCGCCTCACGAGCCTCACGGCGCAATTTCATCTGCAACCAGCACCGCCGCTCTGCTTGCGGTGGCAAGGATGCTCAGTCAGTATAAGGAGGACAAGGCATGAGAGTACTGATGTTCGGATGGGAGTTCCCTCCCCATATCGCAGGTGGTCTGGGTACCGCCTGTGAGGGCATAGTGAAAGGCCTCGCCTACAACGGCGTCGAGACACTCTTCGTAATGCCTTCCGCCTCCGGTGACGAAGACCAGAGCGCGACCACCATCATCAACGCCAGCGATGTCGCTGTAGAGAATGTCTCCAGCAATATCGATGAGTTCCTCAGTAAGGTCAAGTTCATGCAGGTGGATTCCAACCTTGTGCCCTACGTCGATCCCGACGAGTATTTCGAGGCTATCGAGCGCATGAAGAAAGAGCAGCGCATCGAGACCCGCATAGGCTTCGGCCAGAAGTTCAAGTTCTCCGGCAAGTACGGCGCCAACCTCCTCGAGG
>CAMZEI010000029.1 GCA_947305815.1 uncultured Bacteroidales bacterium
GGTCGTGATTCTGGAGCCCCGTATTTTCGCAGACAAGAGGGGTTATTTCTTCGAGAGCTTCTCGGCCCGCGAGTTTAACGAGCTCGTAGCCGTCCCCATTACCGGCCGTCCCATGACCTTTGTCCAGGACAACCAGAGCAAATCATGCCGCGGGACCGTGCGCGGGCTGCATTTCCAGAGGCCGCCCTACACCCAGAGCAAGCTGGTACGCTGCGCCCAGGGCGCAATCAGGGATGTGGTGGTGGATGTGCGCAAGGGAAGCCCTACCTACCTCCAGCATGTAGCCGTCGACCTCACTGAGGACAACTGCCTCACACTGTTTGTCCCCAGAGGCTTTGCCCACGGATTCTCGGTGCTGAGCGACGAGGCCGTGCTCCAGTACAAGTGCGACGAATACTACCATCCCGAGTCCGATGACGGCATACAGCTCGCAGACCCTTCGCTGGGCATAGAATGGGGCCTGGACCTCGCTGAGGCCGTGGTTTCAGACAAGGACCGCGCGCGTGCATGTGTCGCTGACCGCCCGTCGGTATTTGACTTCAATGCCAGTCTCTATGCAGAATAATATCCATGTCGTCATAATGGCAGGAGGTGTCGGCAGCCGGCTCTTCCCCCTCAGTACGCCCGAGCGCCCCAAACAGTTTATCGACCTGCTGGGCTGCGGCGAGACCCTCATCCAGCTGACTTACAGGCGCTTCGCTGAATCCTGCCCAGGAGCCCGCTTCTGGGTGGTTACTTCGGCTGCATATGTGCACTTCATCCACGAGCAGCTGCCGGACATCCCGGACGAGCAGATACTTGCCGAGCCCGTCGCGCGCAACACAGCTCCCTGCATAGCTTACGCATGCCGCAAGATACGCTGCAAGTATCCCGATGCCATGATAGCCGTGACCCCGGCAGATGCCTATGTGCCTGACCACAAGGCTTTCGGGGAGAGCATAAGGGAGGCCCTGGGCTTTGCTGCCGGCCGCGAGGCGGTGGTCTGCGTCGGCATCACTCCCACGCGTCCCGATACCGAATACGGCTATATCAAGGCACCCGTGCCCGCCGCGGCCGGCAATGTCCGCAAGGTGGACACATTCAAGGAGAAGCCGTCCCGGGAGGTCGCCGAAGGCTATCTTGCCGAAGGCGGGTACTACTGGAACGCCGGCATCTTCGTCTGGAGCGCCTCCGCCATCGAGGCCCAGCTGCGTCGCTTCGCCCCGCAGATTGCCGGAGTTATGGACTCTCTGGAGCCCAGTCTGTACACCCCCGGCGAGGAGGCAGCCCTCACTGAGCTTTTCCCCACCTGCGACAAGATCTCGATAGACTACGCCGTGATGGAGAAATCCCCTGACTCATACGTCGCCGTAGTGGACTGGGAGTGGAGCGACCTGGGGAGCTTTGCGGCTATCCGGAAAGTCACAGGCCGTGACCCTCTGGAGGGGATTGAAAAAAAGTGAAATTATATTTGGAGAATTCCAAGTAAAGCAATACCTTTGCACTCCCCAAAAGGGTTGGAGGACTCGTTAGCTCAGTTGGTAGAGCATCACACTTTTAATGTGGGGGTCTCGGGTTCGAGCCCCGAACGGGTCACAAACCGCGTTTTTTGACTTATTGCATCCTTAGCTCAGCTGGTAGAGCAGCTGACTCTTAATCAGCGGGTCTAGGGTTCGAGTCCCTAAGGATGCACATTGAGGGCCGATAACTCACAAGGTTATTGGCCCTCATTTTTTTGTATCTTTGAGGTGTATGAGTGAGATGACTTTTCTCCAGAGGGCAGTTGAGGCGGTGAATTCCGTCGTGTGGAGCCCCGTGCTGGTGGTCCTGCTGATTGCGGCGGGGCTGTATTTCTCGCTGCGCACTCGCTTTGTGCAGGTGAGGCGCTTCCGCCTCATGCTTCGCTCGCTCTTCGGCGGCAGGGATGAGCGCAAGGATGCAAAGGGCAGTGACGGGAAGCGCAGCGGCATGTCCTCATTCGAGGCCTTCTGCGTTGCCATATCCGGACGCGTCGGTACCGGCAACATAGTCGGAGTAGCTACAGCGATTGCGCTCGGCGGTCCGGGGGCGGTGTTCTGGATGTGGATAATCGCCTTCTTCGGGGCATCGACAGCGTTTGTCGAAGCCACGCTCGCGCAGATATACAAGTTCCGGCATGAGAGCGGCTACCGCGGCGGCCCGTTCAACTATATAGAGAAAGGCCTCGGGCAGCGCTGGCTCGCGGTTATCTTTGCCATCTTTACCATCGTGGGCTACGGCATACTGCTCGTTACCGTGCAGGCCAACGGCATGTCCACAGCCATATCCAACTCCTTCGGTGTGCAGCCGCTGTATGTCGGCATAGGCACTGCCGTGCTGCTTGGCCTCGTGATAATCGGGGGAGTGAGGAGCATAGCCAGGGTGGCTACGGTGGTGACTCCGTTCATGACAGTGGGCTATGTACTGGTAGCCCTCATAGTGATTGGCTGCCATATTGAATCCGTGCCTGAGGTGCTCGCGTCCATAGTCACCAACGCGTTTGGTATCAATCCTATAGCAGGCGGAATACTGGGCTCGACTATCATGATGGGAGTCAAGCGCGGCATCTTCTCCAACGAAGCCGGGCAGGGCGGAGGAGCTATAGTGGCGGCAGGAGCCGATGTCCCTCATCCTGCCAAGCAGGGTCTCGCCCAGACCTTCTCGGTTTACATCGACACCCTCCTTGTCTGTACGATGACGGCCCTCATGATACTGTGCAGCGGTACCTATAATATATTTGGTCCCGACGGGAGTGTCCTGGTCTCCAATGCCCCCGAGATTGGAGCCAATTATGTTGGCTTCACCCAGGGAGCCGTGGACAGCGTGCTGCACGGCTGGGGCGGGGCGTTCGTCAGCGTAGCCCTCTGTTTCTTCGCCTTCTCAACTGTGATGGCGTACTACTTCTACGCCGAGACGAGTATAATGTACCTCTTCCGCGGCCGCAAAAGCGGGGCTGAGAAATGGACTGTGCGCGCCTACAAGGTCGCCATTCTTGCGGTGGTGATATTTGGAGCGGCAAAGGAGGCCGATCTCGTCTGGCAGATGGGAGATATCGGAGTGGGTCTCACCACCTGGGTCAACGTTATCGTCCTCCTTATACTCTGTCCGAAGGCGTTTGAAGCCCTTAGAGACTATGAATCTACTCCTTTATGAAGTTGAGGTAGGTCTCCATGGTGTAGCCGGGGAGGATGGAGCTGCCGCCCTCGGACTGCGAGAGACCCGCTGATATCTTGAGAGTCAAGTCGGTTGAGGTCAGTTTCGTAATCTGCATCGTCATGCTCTCTCCTTCGAAGGTGAGGGTGATGTTGTGCCCGTCCAGAGTGTAGGTGCCGGATCCGGTATAGACTTCTCCGTCATCATCGAAGCTCTGCAGGAACACTTTGCCTCCCACAAATGTGAGGCTGCCGCCGGATACATCCTGAGGGCCGCTCATTTGGGTGAACATCTCATTGATCATGGCGGTTGTTTCCTCATCGATATCCTTGGGGTCTACTCCGTAGAAGGCGCACATGTCAGTAAGGAAGGTCTTGGCATCAACGGCCTTGCCGTTCTTCTGGAGGGAGACTTGTCCGGTTGTAGCAATCCAGGTGCCTTCGAGTTTCGAAGTATCAACGCTGCCGCCTCCGAGCTTGTCACAGCCGACCAGGAGCAGGACTGCAGACAGTGCAGCTACTGCAAGTGCAAATACTCTTTTCATAAATAATAAGTCTTAAGATTACTGAATTTCAAACAGATTGAGGAATCCGGTCATCATAAAGACGCTGCGGATTTCGTCATTGATGGAGCGGATGATTACATGCCCGCCCTTGTCGGCAGCTGCCTTGCGCAGGGTCAGCAGGATTCTCAGCCCGGAGCTTGAAATGTAAGCGAGCTCGCTGCAGTCCAGGATTACGGTACCTCCGGTCTCTTCCTTGAGCTGCTCCATCTGGGGCGCGATTTCAAGGGATGCGGGGGTGTCCAGGCGGCCGATGAACTGTGCGACCACCTGATTGTCGGTTTTCTGAATTTTAACTTCCATGGTATCAAATATTTTTAATCATTGTCAAAATGTTCTTGCCGTCTTCTCGCGAGTAGCTCACGCTGTCCATTATGTTCTTGACGAGATGGATCCCAAGGCCTCCTATTGCCCTTTCTTCTACTCCGGCGTTGATATCCACCTCGGGTCTTGCGGTAGGGTCGAAAGGCTTGCCCGTATCGGTGAGGGTAAAGCGCAGAGCGCCGCCATCCTTGACGCATGAGAGTTCCACAGAGCCGTAAGCCCCATCTGGGTAGGCGTACATAATTACATTGGTAGCGGCTTCTTCGAGAGCGAGGTTGAGGCCCGAAAGAGTAGGCATGTCTATGCCGTATTTCTCTCCTATAGTCTCCATCCACTCTCCGAGGGCGGTTATCTGTGAGATGTTATTGTGGAGAATAAGGTTGTCGGAGCCTATGGATTCACTCTTCCCTCCAAGGTAATGGACGAAGAGCATCGTGAGGTCGTCGCTCTGGGGAGCCTCGCCCACGAACGCATGGACGGCATCCGCCATGTTTTGCAGATGTGCAGAAGCCTCCTTGCGACCATGCAGGATCTTCTCCATGCGCCCCTCGCCGAACTGGTCGTGGCCCAGGTTCTCGGCCTCGGTGAGTCCGTCAGTGTAGAGGAATATTGCCGAATCGTATGGGAAGGCAGTCTCCTGCTCTTTAAATGGCATGCCTCCCATGATGCCAAGAGGCAGGTTGGGCTCGACAGGGAGGGTCTGGATAGTGCTTGTGAGGATGACGGGCGGGTTGTGACCGGCGTTACAATACTTAAGATGCCCGGCCGCAAGGTCCAGTACACCGCAGAAGAGGGTGACGAACATCTCGTTCTCGTTCATCTCCGAGAGGGAATCGTTCATGGCGGTCACTATCTTCGCAGGACTGTCCTCGTGGGCGGAGAAGGCCCTGAACTGGCTTCGGGTCACCGCCATCACGAGGGATGCAGGTACGCCCTTGCCGCTCACGTCACCTATGCAGAAGAAGAGTTTCTCATCACGGATGAAGAAATCGTACAGGTCTCCGCCTACTTCCTTCGCCGGGATCAGGCTGGCTGCCATGTCCAGGTCCTTGCGCTCGGGGAAGACCCTGGGGACCATGGCCATCTGGATATTGCGGGCAATCTGCAGCTCGCCTTCCATGCGCTCACGGCTTTCGTTGGCCTGCATGTACCTGAGCTGGTTCCGCACGAGGGAGCTGAAGATGAAAATCAGCAGAGCAAGACCGAAGAGCTGGAGTATCTTGACCACAATGCCCACGCGGCGCAGACCTGCAAAAATTTCTTCCTCAGGTACTGCAATGGACATGGCCCATCCGGTGTGCTCCACCGGAGCGAAGAATACCTGCAGCACCTTCCCGCCGCTGTTTATGGCTATATTGCCGGATTCCCCGGAGATCATGGCCCGGCTCAGGCTGTCAAAAACAACCTTGTCCCCGGCTCTCTGCTCGGCATACTCCTGCACGGTCATATTCATATCCAGATCTTTGGCAGGGCTTACCATGATACGGCCGCTGCGGCTGAGGACGACTCCGAAGGAATTGGGGTATATCTGGGCGTGCTCCACGAGGTTGGACAGCCATTCGAGGGAAATGTCCGCAGTCAGCACTGCCGTTATGCGTCCCGAATGGTCCCTGAGGGGGACGGAGTAGGTAGTCATGAGTACTTCGCCGCCTCCTGTATCTATGTATGGCTCAGACCAGTAGCCTTCACCGGTCCGTATTGGCTCGGTGAACCATTCCTGCGAAGGGTAGTCGTATTCCGGGGTGGCAAGTGACTTAAGTAAGATTTCTCCGTCCTTGCGGTATGCATACGGGGCCAACAGGGGGTGGGGCTTGTCGTATCTCGGGGTCAGAGCTATCGTTGAGCCAGTTATCTCGGGATTGTCCGCGACTATGCGGCGCACGAGGGAGCCGAGGCTGTCAGTATTGTCCAGGCACCAGGAGGCTATCCATACATTGTTGTGCACGGCTGCTTCGGCCTGTCTTATAATGCTGAGAATCTGGACCTGGTTGGTCTCCAACTGACTCTGGGCGCGCATTTCGGCTTCTTCCCTCATGCCGGCGCGGGAGTAGTAATACTGGATAAGGGCAGTAGCCTCGAGCGTAAGAACTGCCACTATTATGAGAAGGAACCCCCTTCCGGCAGACTCCCGGACCAGTTTTTTTATTGAACCCTGTAATTTCATGATATCAGTCGTCAGAATCACCCATTACTATTATGAGATGGTCGCCCGGTACAATCTGCATGCTACCGTGAGGCACCAGATACTTGCCGTCGCGGCGTACCATCACCACCCTGATGCCATGGGGGAGTCCCATCTCGCGCAGGGTCTTGCCTGCTGCCAGTTCTCCTTCGGTCACGATATGGTCGCGGAGCATGCCCATCTCCTCAGGCATCTCCATTCCGAAGGTCTCGACCGCAGGGTCGTCCTCAATGCACATGTCCAGCTTCCTGGCCACGGGGACGAGTGTCGTCCCCTGCACCAGCAGTGACAGCAGGGCTATTATGAACACTATGTTGAACAGTTCCACGCCTCCCTCGACGCCGGCGAGCAGCGCACTGGTGGCGAAGAGTATGGGACCGGCTCCCTTCATGCCGGCCCAGGATATATAGAGGCGGGCGCGCACAGACAGTCCGCGGAAGGGCAGCAGGCTCAGGAACACTCCCAGAGGGCGGCCCACAAGTATGATGAAGCCCCCGAGCAGCAGTGCCGGTCCGAGTACGGCCGGCATATGAGAGGGCCTCGACATCAGACCCAGCATGAGGAACATAAGCAGCTGCGCAAGCCAGGTTATGCTTTCGAAGAAGCGGTGTATGTCTTTCTTGAAGGGGAGATCCTTCATGTTGCCGATAATGATGGCGGCGACATACAGGGCCAGCAGACCATTGCCGAGGATCAGTGACGCAAGACCGTTCGCAAGCAGGGCAAGAGTCAGTATGAGTATCGAATACAGCGGTCCGCTGCCCAGACGGAGCCTGCGCATGAGCCAGCGTGCCCCGTATCCTACCGCGAAGCCTATCCCTATGCCGGCAGCTATCTGCCAGATCAGCCGGGCTATGACAAACAATGTCCCGCCGAGCCACGAAACCTCCACGTCAGGGATTACTTCGGAGGAGGTTATCACCTCTATCAGGATAGCTGTCAGCGAATAGGCAATTGGGTCGTTGCTGCCGGATTCGAGCTCGAGCACATGGTCAAGGTTCTCGCGAAGGTGCATACGCTTGCTGCGCAGTACCGAGAAAACAGAAGGCGAATCGGTCGAAGACAGTACGGCTGCAATCAACAGGCACCCAAGCAGCGTGGCGCCGGTGCTGCCGACACTGTCGCCGAGTACGAAGTAAATGAAAGCTCCCGTGGCCAGCACCGTAATGATAAGTCCGCCAATCGACAGAGCAAGGCCCTTGCCCATTATGTGGCGAGTGTGCTTCATGTCGGTCTGGAGTCCTCCGGAGAGCAGGATTATTGTCATTCCCAGGTGGCAGAGGAACTCAGTCAGCTCGTGGTTGTGAATCTCTATGCCAAGCCCGTCCGCGCCTGCGAGCATTCCCAGAATCAGGAACAGCAGCATGCCCGGCACTCCGTATTTGGCACCGAGTCGCGAGATTAGGATCGCGCCCAGCACCAGCACTGACAGGAGCAGGATGACGTTCCCCACCTCGAGGTGGATGGCAAGCGGTATGATGGCGGTAACCGGCATTTATCCAAGTATTGATTTGAGAGCTGCGCGGAACTCCGGCATGGGGCGTCTGGCATCACGCTCTACAATGAGTGTTTTGAGGCCGGCGAAGGGGCGTATCTGCTCCTCCACATCGCTGAGCGGCCGGTCTGCGCCGAAATACACCTTCGCGAATTCCTGCCAGAAGCGGGTGGAGAGGGACTTGGGCATATGGAAGGTCTCCAGTATGAACTCCTCGTCGCTGAGGCAGCAGCACAGATAGACCATGGCCACATCGAAGAGGTGGTTGCCCCAGCAGAAGTCCCCGAGGTCGATAAAATAGCGCTTGTCCCCGACGAAGATGGCGTTGCTGTACTGCAGGTCGCCGTGGACTGCGGTGTCCTCGTCCGGGGTATCGGCGATGAAGCGGCCGAGCTTGTCCTTCTCCGCCGTGGTGAAGAACGGATTCTCCTCCAGCAGGCGGTAGTAGCGGTGCTTGACGTTCTCGAACATGGCAGGGTCCACCTTAGTTGCGTGCAGGTCCAGGCACATGTGTGCGAAATCACCCGCGAACTGTGCGACCTTCTCCGGCTCGTCAGCGGTGGCGCGGGAGAATGACTTCTTGCCCACTATACGTTTGAAACGGATACCGTAGCGGCCGTCCTCTGTGACCACATAGTCGCCCGGCTCAGGGGTCGGTATCCCGAGCTCATAGACCCTGCGGGCGAGGAGCATCTCGTCCAGGGGCTGCTGTATCTTGCCCGGGAAATAGAGTTTGAGCATAATGCCCGGGTCAGCGCGGTGGTCGAAACTCTCTCCGTTGGCTCCGCCTCCCGAGAGGATGTAGTCGTCCAGAGATATCTTAATTGCGTCCATGTCTGAATACCTTATTGATGAGACTCTCGAATTCCTTGAATGCAAATGTATCCTCCAGCTCGCGCAGGGACTCCGCAAGGCCGCGGTAGTGCCACTCGTGGTCGGCAGGGTCCTTGGCGTGGAAGATGCCCCAGAGGGCGTCTCCCTGCACCGCCCAGTCACGGGCGATGGCGCGCATGTTGGAGAGTTTATCTCCGAGTGCCACTATCTTGGCGTCGTGGGATGCCTTTGCAAGGCGGTCAATGGCCGCCTGCTTGCGTGCGTGCCAACTATCCTCCTCGCTAACGCCCTCTTCGAAGGTGTCGCTCTCCGCGGCGACGAGAGAGGCTATGCGGTCCCCGAACTCCTCGCGTATCTGCTCCACGGTGACATCGGTATCCTCCACGGTATCGTGGAGCGCCGCGGCTGCGAGCAGCTCCTGGTCGGAAGTCATCGTCGCAACTATCTCCACAGCCTCCATGGGGTGGACTATATAAGGGAAGCCCTTGCCGCGGCGCTCCGTCCCGGCGTGGGCGCGGACCGCAAAGATTATCGCGCGGTCCAGAAGTTCGGTGTTGAGAGGTCGGTTAGCCATGCTGCTGATTCATGAAAGGGAGCGAAACGGCCTGTCCTACAAGCAGTTCTGCCATCATTTCGTTGGCTTCAGACGGGCCGTTCAGGATGTCAAACATATTGCGTATGCCGGTCTTGCCTCCGCCGTCCTTGAGTATATGCGCGACGCACAGGTCCTGCGGACCAATGGAGGAGGATATAATGTCCAGATCAGTTAGACCTATCTGGAAGCAGGCCAGCTGATATGCTCCTTCGCCGGATTCCTTGATAATGCGGGTTATATCTCCGAGCGTGCGGCAGCCAAGACTCTCGAATACTTCGAGATAAGGCATCAGCGGGACTTCCTGTATCTCGGCCTGATTGACAGCTGCAATGCGCTTGTTGAGCGCATCGAAGGGCCTGATGTTGAGGTAGCTGCGGAAAGAGTCGCCGTCCAGAGGGACTTCGTCCAGGTTGCCGGATGCGACCAGCGCGCGCACCTTCCTGCGGTAATCGGTGATTTCGCCGCGCATCATGCTGAACTGCTCGTCCACCATCTCCAGCATACCGGCGAGGCGGCCCATTACGCGCTTGTACCTAATTGGCAGCTCGACTCCGCTCTTGTAGCCGGTGTCGTGGTTCATATTTGCCCAGGCGTGCTGCAGGACAGTGCGTATCTGTATCTCGAATCGGTACGGGTAGCATTTGAGAGAGCAGATATAGTGCAGTGACATGTAGCCGAAGCTGTCTATCTCGTGAAGCTTGCGCTTGTCAACACTGTTCTCCCAGTCCACGTCGAATAGGCGTTCCACTGCCGACGCGACCTTGTCCACATCGTCGCTGTAGAAGGTGATGACACGGAGTCCGACTATGTCGGTGATGTCTGCGAGGGTCTTGTATTTCGCGCCCTTGAGCTCGAGTTTGCCGGCGAGGGATTCCTCCGTCTTGACTCGGTATTCAATAGCCGCGACTATGAGTCCGGCCTCGGCGAGGGTGGATTTGAGGGTGCTGAATACACCTTCGGCCTGCGCATCAAGCTGGGATTTATTCTCCCTGTATTCCTGCAGTATGGATTCGCAATGTGCGTCCAAATGCCTTTCTTCCTCCATAGATTATTAGTGATTAATTATGTTTCAGCCCGGATTCGAGGAACTCTACATAAGCGTCCCGGTCGAGATTGTAGCTGCGCGCCGGGACCTTGAGCTGCTCAGTGGCGGGGTCAATTATCGCGTAGTAGGGTTGGGCATTGACCTGGAAGCGCTCCATCATGAAGTACGAATTGATCTTGCCCAGGCTCTTCAGGACCTTGCCTTTGTCAGTTGTCACCCAGTACTGGGCGTCCAGCACGGTCTTGTCGTCGCCGTACAGGGAGCATACCACATAGTCCTCCTTCATCAGCTTGAGTACGCGCGGGTCACTCCACACCCGGGCTTCCATCTCGCGGCAGTTGACGCAGCCGTGACCGGTGAAGTCCAGAAGTATGGGCTTGCCGGTCCTGAGGGCCTCGACGCGGGCCTCTTCGTAATCGAAGTATGCCGGGATGCCGTAAGGAAGGTGCAGGAAATCTGCGTATTTGCGCGAAGCTCCGTCCTCCTGATTCAGGACATAAGTGCTCCCGGAAGTACGCTGAGCGGGGTCGAGCACGAAATCCTGGGTTGTGATAGGCGGCAGGTAGCCCGAGAGGGCCTTGAGGGGCGCGCCCCACATGCCGGGTATCATATAGACCACGAAGGTGAAGTCAACAATGACAAGGAGCAGGCGGAATATGCCGATGTGCTCCACCGGCTCGTCATGCTTGAAGCGTATCTTGCCCAGCAGGTAGAATCCCAGCATGGTAAACACGACTATCCATATTGCGAGGTAGATTTCGCGGTCCAGCAGGTGCCAGTGGTAGGTCTGGTCGGCCACGCTGAGGAACTTGAGGCCGAGAGCTATCTCTATGAATCCCAGCACCACCTTGACGCTTGCGAGCCAGCCTCCGGATTTGGGGAGTTTCTTGAGCAGCGAGGGTACGAATGCCAGCACCGTGAACGGAAGTGCGAATGCGACCGAGAATGCCAGCATCGTCACGATAGGCTCCCAGAACTGTCCCTGCGTGCTCTTGATGAGTACCGAACCTACTATGGGTCCTGTGCAGGAGAAGGATACCAGCACCAGCGTGAGGGCGAGGAAGAATATGCCCGCGAGGCCTCCCTTGTCCGAACGGGCGTCGGACTTGTTGAGCCAGGAGGAAGGGAGGGTTATCTCGAATGCCCCGAGGAACGAAGCCGCGAACAGCATGAATACCGCGAAGAACACGAGATTCGGCAGCCAGTGGGTTGACAGCCAGTTGAAAATGTCGGCCGTCACGGTCTGCCCGCCGGCGAAGTAGGTAATCAGGATTATTATTGCTATCGGCACGGTGTACAGCGCCACTATGCTCATCCCGAACACTCCTGCCTGCCACTTGCCCTTTTGCTTCAGGAAGAAGCTGACCGTCATCGGGATCATCGGGAAGACGCAGGGCGTCAGCAGCGCGACGAAGCCCCATGCCAGCGCCGCGAGTATCAGCCGCCAGATGTCCGCAGTCTCGCCGTCGTGCGAGGGCGTTGTGGAGTCGGCAGAGTCCGATTGGGACGGGCATTTTTCAGCCCGGCACGAGCGGAGCTCTGCTGACGCGTTGGGTACGGAAGGCGAGACTGCTACAATGGTGCTCCAGTCGTCTGGTGGGAGGCAGTTGACGTCGTTGCAGGCCTGCCATTCGACGCTTACGGTGACGTCCGCCGCGTCCTTCAGGAGCTCCACCTTCTGCCCGATAACGACCGGCCCGGAGCAGGTCCCGATCTCCATTCGGAAGGTGTCGTCATAGCTCTTATCGACCTGGGACAGCATGTAGGGTCCTCCGACTGCAGCGAAACCTTCGCCTTCGACGCTCACGACAGTCCCGTTGGGACCTATCAGCCCATAGTCCTGGACATCATATATGTGCCAGTCGCCTGAGATGGTGCCTGTGAGGCGTATTTCGTATATCTTGCCTTCGATATGGCCGGCTTCAGCTTGCCAGGAGACAGGTTGGACAGGCTGTGCCATGCCGGCAATGCACCCGATGAGCGCAACCAGCGTTGCTGCAATATGTCGCATAAGAGTCATGATTACAATTTACAAATATAATAAAAAAACAAGAGAAGCCGCTTCCTTGCGGGAAGCGGCCTCGGAGGGTGCGATGTGGGGCTCGAACCCACGACAACCAGAACCACAATCTGGTGCTCTACCAACTGAACTAATCGCACCGTATCGGACTGCAAAGGTATAAATATTTTCGAATTTATACTAACTTTGCTTAGATAACGTCAAGCAATATGGCAAAAGAGATAAAATTCTCCCTGGTTTACAGGGACATGTGGCAGTCCTCGGGCAAGTATCAGCCCCGCGTGGACCAGCTTGTAAGGGTGGCTCCGGCCATCGTGGACATGGGTTGTTTCGACCGTGTGGAGACCAACGGAGGTGCTTTCGAGCAGGTCAATCTCCTCTATGGCGAGAACCCAAACGTGTCCGTCCGCAAGTGGACCGCACCCTTCCATAAGGCTGGTATCCAGACACATATGCTGGAGCGCGGGCTCAATGCGATACGCATGTACCCCGTCCCTGCCGATGTGAGGGAGCTGATGTTCAAGGTCAAGAAGGCCCAGGGCACGGACATCGCCCGTTCGTTCTGCGGACTCAACGACCACCGCAATCTCAAGCTTTCCATCGAATTTGCCAGGAAATGGGGCATGGTATCCCAGGCGGCCCTGTCGATTACACATTCGCCCGTACACACTGTCGATTATTATCTCAAGCTGGTGGACCAGCTCGTCGAATACGGCACTGATGAGATCTGCCTCAAGGATATGGCAGGCGTAGGCCGTCCGACCGAGCTCGGGCAGATAGTCGCCGGCATCAAGAAGCGCCATCCTCACATCAAGGTCCAGTACCACGGACACACCGGCCCCGGCTTCTCTCCGGCATCCATGCTGGAAGTAGCCCGCGCCGGCGCTGACTATCTCGATGTGGCCGTGGAGCCCCTCAGCTGGGGCAAAGTCCACCCGGATGTGATAACCATACAGCAGATGATGAAGGCAGACGGCTTCCTCGTGAAGGACATAAATATGGACGCCTATATGGAGGTCCGCCGCCTCACGCAGGAGTTCATCGACGACTTCCTCGGCTACTGGATCAACCCTACCAACTCACATATGACCTCGCTGCTGGTGGGCTGCGGCCTGCCCGGCGGTATGATGGGCTCCATGATGGCAGACCTGACCGGCTTCAAGGCCGCTATAAACGCCTCCGAGCGCGCAACCGGCAAGCCCGAGAGCAGCCTGGATTCGCTTATGGTACAGCTCTTTGACGAGGTTGAGTATGTGTGGCCGCGCCTCGGCTATCCGCCGCTCGTGACCCCGTTCAGCCAGTATGTCAAGAATACCGCCCTCATGAACCTGCTTGCCCGCGCTCAGGACAAGCCCCGCTTCTCCACAATAGACAAGGATACCTGGGGCATGATACTCGGCAAGATGGGTAAGCTCCCCGGCGAGCTGGCTCCGGAGATCAGGGAGATTGCAAAGGAGAAGGGCATGGAGTTCTATACCGGCAATCCTCAGAACATGTATCCCGATGAGCTCCCGAAGTTCCGTCAGATGATGAAGGACGAGGGCTGGGACTGCGGACAGGATGACGAGGAGCTGCTCAATATGGCTATGTTCGAGCGTCAGTACCGTGATTACAAGTCCGGCGTTGCCAAGGAGCGCTTCCTCAAGGATCTTGAGGATCTGCGCGAGAAGGCCGGCGCACCCAAGGTGGTGACGCGCCAGGTCGTGGAGATGCCTGCGTTCGATATCGATGCTCTGGTTGCCAAGTATCCCAATGCCACGCCGCTCCAGGCTCCCGTCAAGGGTAAGATGCTGTGGCAGGTAGATGTGGTGGATGATTCCAAGGCTCCGGCTGTTGGCTCCGCCGTCAAGAAAGGGGAGGCGGCCGGTTTTGTACAGGCTTTCTACGGGATGGAGGAGATCGTCCCCGCTGTCTGCGGGCGCATCGTAGCCGTCACCGCTCATCAGGGCGATACCGTCCAGAAAGGTCAGATTGTGGCTTTGGTTATTCCTGAATAGCCCTATCCCAACGCGTCGAAACGAGCCGCCTGTGCCGAGCAAAAAAACGCTCGTCCCAGGCGGCTCATTCCGACTCCACAACGCCCGCGCGCGTCAAATGGCGTACACTCTGTCGTCGCTGAATGAGAAGAAACTGTCCTCGGTGACGATTATGTGATCCTCCAGGCTGAGGCCGCAGGCAGCTGCGCTGCGTTCCAGCAGCCGCGTCTGTTGCAGGTCAGCAGGGCTGGGCTCGGGGTTGCCGGTAGGGTGGTTGTGGGCGACGATTATGGAGCGCGCTCCCTTTTCGATGGCTCTGCGGATAATGGCGTGCGGGTCGATGACCGTCGAGCCGCTGCCGCCGACCGTCTGGCGCTCCGTTCCGAGGAGCTTCCCTCCTATGGCGATGTAGAGTACCCAGCACTCTTCGTGTCGCAGGCCGCGCAGGCGCGGAGCAATCAGTTCGTAGGCCTTGCGGGGTCCGGAGACGATTACCTTGCGAGTCGAGGGCCGCTCGGACATGAAGCGCTTGCCCAGCTCGAATGCCGCCATAATCCCGGCGGCCTTGCAGGGACCTACGCCGGGGATGGCCTGCAGAGCATCGGATGACATGTCGAAAAGCTTCAGCAGCGACCCGTCAGCGCTTCGAAGCATGCGGTGAGCCAGGTCCAGTGCGCTCTCGTCACGCGTGCCGCTGCGCAGCAGCACGGCGAGGAGCTCGGCGCTGCCAAGGGATTCGGGACCGAGTGCCATCATCTTCTCCCTCGGTCTCTCGCTGGTACTCAGTTCCTTGATTTTCATCTGTCTGGTGAGCTTTAAGAAGTTTTACAAAGCCGGCACAGAAGCGTGGCGCTGGTGCAGTCCACGACTTCCACCGTCACATAGTCGCCCGGACCGTGGCCGGTATCGGTCCAGACGCACATCTTACCGGTTGAAGTCCTGCCGCATAGCTGCGAGGGGTCCCGTTTGGAGGGACCCTCCACAAGTACCTCAAAGTTCTTGCCTACGTCGGCGCTGTAGCTGCGCAGGCTCATGCGGCCCTGCAGCTCTATTATCTCATTAAGGCGGCGGGTTTTGGTCTCCAGGGGCACGTCGTCTGGATACTTGCGCGCGGCGAGTGTCCCCGGCCTCTCGGAATACTGGAACATAAATGCCGAGTCGAAGCACACCTGCTCAAACAGGCTGAGAGTCTGCTGATGGTCCTCCTCAGTCTCGGAGCAGAATCCCGCTATCACATCGGTAGTAAGCCCGCAGCCCGGCAGTATCTCGCGTATCTTGGCGACTCTTTCAAGATACCACTCGCGGGTGTAGCGGCGGCGCATCTTCTCGAGCATGCGGTCCGAGCCGGACTGCACCGGGAGGTGTATATGCTTGCAGATATTGGGGAAGCGGGCCATGGTGAGGAGCACCTCGTCCGAAATGTCCTGGGGATTGGAGGTCGCGAAACGCACGCGAAGTCGCGGATCAATCTCCGCTACCATCTCCAGCAGACGGGCGAAGCTTACATCCTCATAATGATAGGAGTCCACATTTTGTCCCAGCAGAGTTACCTCCTTGTAACCCTTGGCGAAGCAGTCACAGGCCTCGCGCACTATAGTTCTGGCATCCCTGCTGCGCTCCGCTCCGCGGGTATAAGGCACAACGCAGTAGGAGCAGACGTTGTTGCAGCC
>CAMZEI010000030.1 GCA_947305815.1 uncultured Bacteroidales bacterium
ATGGGATAAAAAAACCTTCCGAACAGCGGAAAGAACAGATTCTTAGCTGCATCCGTCAACTTGGCCGTGAAATGGCAGCCATCTAATTGATAATCTAATTCATCACAATAATGGCAGTAGAATTCAAGTATGCGCCGATGTTTCAGCTCGGCGAGGACAAGACAGAGTACTACAAGATCCCAGGATCTGAGAAACTTGTGAAGACCTCCAAGCTCGGAGGACATTGCGGCTGCGGCGGCAAGACCATACTGGAGGTGTCTCCCGAGGCCCTGACGCTGGTGGCTCAGCAGTCCTTCCATGACTGCGAGTTCATGCTCCGCCGCGCTCACAACGAGCAGGTGGCAGCAATCCTCAGCGACCCGGAGGCATCTGAGAACGACAAATATGTGGCCCTGCAGTTCCTTCGCAATGCGGAGACTGCGGTGAAGGGTGTGCTGCCGTTCTGCCAGGACACCGGCACGGCCATCATCCATGGCGAGAAGGGCCAGGCGGTGTGGACAGGCTTCGAGGACGAAGAGGCCCTGAGCCTTGGCGTATTCAACACCTTCACCCAGGAGAACCTGCGCTACAGCCAGAACGCCCCTCTGGACATGTACAACGAGGTCAACACCAAGTGCAACCTCCCCGCACAGATTGACATCGAAGCTACTCAGGGCGACGAATATCGCTTTGTGATGGTAGCAAAGGGCGGCGGCAGCGCCAACAAGACCTACTTCTACCCTATGACCAAGGCGACCATCCAGAACGAGGGGACGCTCCTGCCGTTCCTCGTAGAGAAGATGAAGAGCCTCGGCACAGCGGCATGCCCTCCGTACCATATCGCATTCGTAATCGGCGGCACCAGCGCTGAGAAGAACCTTCTTACCGTGAAGCTCGCCAGCATCAAATACTATGACGGCCTGCCGACCACCGGCGACGAGACCGGTCGCGCTTTCCGCGACATAGACCTCGAGCAGAAGCTCCTCGTGGAGGCGCAGAAGATAGGCCTTGGCGCACAGTTCGGCGGCAAGTACCTCGCGCACGACATCCGCGTCATCCGCCTGCCGCGCCACGGAGCCAGCTGTCCTATCGGTATGGGCGTGAGCTGCTCTGCGGACCGCAACATCAAGTCCAAAATCAACGCCGACGGCGTGTGGATTGAGAAGATGGATACCAACCCTTCGGAGCTTATTCCGGAGCAGTACCGCCGTCCCGGCGAGGGTCCCAAGGGCATTGAGATAGACCTCGACAAGGGCATCGACGCAGTCCGCGCCGAACTTACCAAATATCCCGTAAGCACCCGCGTCAACCTCAAAGGCACCATAATAGTTGCCCGCGACATAGCCCACGCCAAGCTGAAGGCCCGTCTGGATGCCGGCGAGGGACTGCCTCAGTACTTCAAGGACTATCCAGTCCTGTACGCCGGTCCCGCCAAGACCCCCGCTGGATTCCCCTGCGGCTCCATGGGCCCCACGACGGCCAACCGTATGGACCCGTATGTGGATGAGTTCCAGGCCAACGGAGCCTCGCTCGTGATGATTGCAAAGGGTAACCGCACTCAGGCCGTGACCGACGCCTGCCGCAAGCACGGCGGATTCTACCTCGGGACCATAGGCGGAGTAGCCGCCATCCTCGCACAGGAGAACATCAAGTCTATCGAGTGCGTGGAGTATCCCGAGCTCGGTATGGAAGCCGTCTGGAAGATCCGCGTCGAGGATTTCCCCGCCTTCATACTCGTGGACGACAAGGGCAACGATTTCTTCAAGAAACTCGGTCTATAGACCTTGAGACGCGTCCCGAAGATACTGCTTATCGTACTGCTGTCGCTGCTGGGGCTGCTTATGCTCGCTGCGGCGACAGTGTGCTTTGCGCTGTTCTCGCCGGTGCGAGACCGTCTGGTGAACCGCTTCGCCGCTCAGTATGTAGAGGGTACCATACACACTGACCGCCTGCGGCTGAAGCTGGCTGAAAACTCGGAAATAGGCCTCTATGGCCTCAGCCTCACAGACAGCACAGGGACTCGCGTATTCTGGCTTGACAGTCTGGAGCTGCGTTTAAAGCCGCTGCCTTTGATACATTCGGACATACAGGCAGCAGCGCGGCTAAGGGGTCTGGGCCTAAAAAGCCTAGACTTCCTGCACATCCCTGAATCACAGGACAGCACAGAGCAGGGTTCGGTAATCCCCAAGATGGATGTGGCTCTCAGCGTGAGCGACACTCGCCTTAGCTACGGCGGCCTCGTGCGCGATGTGGACCTTAGCCTCGAAGCCGAAGCCCACAATACTGCCGAGGGCCATCTCACTGCTTCCGCAGGACTTAATATCCCGCGTGTCAGCGTCCGCGACGGAGCTCAGCGCTTCATGCTGCGCGGGCTTGACCTCAGCGCGTCGGTGGATAGGCTGGACAGCCTCAGTATCGAGCGCCGTCGCGAGGAGTTCCGCCGCGCGATGCGCGAAAGGCGCCGCTCTCATCCTCGTCCCGACTCGCTCCGCATGCCGGATTTCCTGCGCGAAGAGTCCTTCAGGGCAGCCGACATAGATGTCTCCGTGGACAGCTCTCTGGCACGAACAATACGTCAGTGGAATCCCAGCGTGCGGCTGTCCCTGGACAGGGCTCTGGTAGTGACTCCTGCTTTCCCGCTTCGCAACAGGATAGACAGTCTGGACCTGTCATTCGACCTTGACAGCCTCGATATCCGTTCTCTGTCCCTGCGTGCCGGGACTTCGCGTCTGCGAGCCCGTGGCGGTGTGGGCGGCTTGCGCAGGGCCCTTTTCGGCCGTGGCAAGGGACTCTGGAGGATAGGCCTGGACGCTCGTGCTGATACGCTCAATCTCAATGAGCTGCTGGCAGCACTCGATGCCGGGACCAGGGACACCCCGCAAGTCTCCGATGCCGTGGACGACGAGCAGTATCTCGAGCAGGTGACCACCGACTCCCTTGCGGATGCTGAACTTATAGCCCCTCCGGGACTTTTGATAGTGCCCGCCAATATAATTGCCGATGTTACCCTCGGAGTCGGTCATGCCCGCGTTTCCGACTATATCATCGACCGCTTCAGCTCCTCGCTGTCAGTCAGGGAGAGGGGACTGCATATTCGTGATCTCAGTGCCCGGACTCCGTTCGGAGAGCTCGCGCTCGATGCCGACTATTCCACCCGTACCAAGGAGGATATCCGTGCCTCGGCGAATGTATCCCTCAAGGGTGTTACTTCCGGTAAGGTGCTCGCCGCAGTGCCGTCGCTGGATACTACAGCGACTATTCTACATTCCGTGGGCGGAAGTCTTGACCTCAGGGCCAGTGCTTCTTCAATGCTTGATACCCTGATGAGCCCCATCCTCCCGACTTTGAAGGGTGATGTCAAGCTGATTACCCGTGGTCTCAGCATGCCCCAGACCGAATCCATGCAGAAGATCACACGCCTTCTGCTCTTCAAGGAGCGTGACAGCCTGCGCATAGGCAAGCTCAGTCTGAATGCTTCCATAAAGGGGGATCGCGCCGTGCTGGAGCCGTTCAGGATAGATTCTGACCGCTATTCCCTGGCCTTCGAGGGAGGTATGCACCTGGACGGCCCCTTCGACTGCACCGTCTCTCTGCTTGAGGCCCCGCTGCTTCCTTTCCGCTTCGGCGTGCGTCTGTACGGCAATGACTTCGAGCATCTGCGCTGGCGCCTCTGCCGCTCCGCCTTCGATAAGGATACGGAGCTTAGTTACGAAGAAAAGCTGGAGCTCGACCTCATGACCCTCGACATGGATGTCGAGATGCTGGTTGACGAAGAGAATCAGGCCCTCGAGCGGGAACTCGAAGGCCTGTTGTAACTAACGTCGTCCCATAGGAGGACCGCCGAAGCCGGGACCTCCGCCGAATCCTCCGGGGCCACCCATGCCGCCACGTCCGCGCATCTGCTCGCGAGCCTTTCCGAAATTACCGAACCTCAGGGTGAACGACAGGATGATATAGCGTCCCAGGGTGTTGTTGTGCACCTCGCTGTGATAGTTGGCGGTGTCAGTGACGCTGAGGTTGCGGGCCTGGTCAAGTATGTCGTATGCCCTGAGGGCTATGGTTGCCTTGCGCTGCAGTATCTGCATCGAAGCGGAAGCATTCCAGATGAGCTGGGATGGCTGAGCCGTGGTGTATCCGCGGTACCAGTTATAGTCCGCATCCGTGGTGAGCTCAAGTCCAGTGTCGCCTACGGTCCAGTTGATGGAGCCGTTGACCTGGTTGTTCCAGGTAGTTGTGGCGGCGCTGGTGGTAATGGTGTACCAGGGCTTGGACATCCTTGTGCGGGCGCTTGCACCGAGCTCGATGTTGTCGTTGCGGTAGGTCGCGCGGACCCTTTCCGTTATGGTCAGAGTCTGGGTAGTGTTGCAAAGGAAGTCTTCCGTAGCATTCATGTCAGGATACTTGGCGTGGAAAGCCTCGTAGTCGAAGCTGGTCATGCCGGCGTCCCAGTATTCGCTCATATCGATACTGGCATTGCCGATGTAGCTGCCTGACTTGGAGTAGCCTACGTTGGTCATGTTGGAGAACGTGAGGCCAGTCTTCATAAGGGGCACGCTCAGCATGATACGGGCATTTGCGCTGTAGGCGTCGTTGCCGTTCACGGGGAACGAGTACTGCCTGCCGGCGAGGTCGTACCAGATGGCGTTAACTATGGGGTTCTGGTTGTATCCTCCGCGCAGGTTGAGCCTTGCGGTAATGAAGCTCTTCTTGTTGGAGTACTCGATATGACCGCGTACGTTATGGTCGAAATATGGCGTGAGGTAGGGGTTACCGAGCGACATGGACAGAGGGTTGGAGTTGTCCAGCACCGGCATGAGCTGTGAGGTGGAGGGCTGTCCGCTGCGGCCGAAGTAGAACAGGCGCGCGTTAGAGTTCTCTGTGAAGTCGTAGAACAGCATTGCACGGGGAGCCCAGTTCACGACATTGTTGTCGTAGGACTGTCCGTTGGTCTCGTTGTGGGTATTGGTCGGATTGGCCGAGAAGCCGAGCTGGGCGCGGAGCTTGTCCTCCTGGTACATGATAGCGAGACCTGCGCTCTGGTTGATATAGCGGTTGAGCACCTGGCTCGAATAGTCCTCATCCTTGTCGCCCTTGCCGATAAAGGATATTGTCCTCGAAGCGATGTCGTAATCGTTCTCGTAACCGGGGAGGCTGTTGTACACGTCCTTTACGGACTCGCTGAGGTTCCAGCGGTACTGGTAGCTTGCTTCGGCGTAGAAACCGGCTCCCAGGGGCTCCGTGTAAACCAGACGGCCGCCTATGTTGCTGCTGTTGGAGACCTGGTCGATCAGCTGGTTGATAAGGGTGGGATCCTTGCCCTCGAATGTCTCGGTGACACTCTGGTTGTAGCCGTCGAGCTCGTTGTGGGAGACGCTCCAGTCCATATTGAGGGAGATGGTCCTTCCGGGCATGCCGAGCTTCTGACGCAGGAGCATGAATCCGTTGGTAGAGAAGCTGCGGTTGTCGCCGGTGTTGGCGGAGAAGCCGCGGTTGGTGTGGCTGGTCTGACCTGAGGCATCGTCCGTCCATGTGTCGAAACTGTTGGCCTGCGAGTAAGCGCCGCGCCCGAAGTTGAGCTGGGGCTGGAAGAGTATAGAAGTGTTGTCCGAGAACTTGTGCTCCAGTCTCACGCCCACGCGGTGACCGTCTGTACGGTTGACGTTGACGCCCTCGTTGTCCTGCTTCTGGGTGGAGCCGTCGGTCATGTAGGTCTCCTTGTAAGTGTCCTCCAGGATATCGTTCTTGGAGCCGCTGTACATGTAGTTGCCACCGAGGTCCATCTTGTCGCCAAGCAGATCCCAGTTGCCGTTGCCGCCGAGCATCCAGGAAGTGGTGATACCGTTGCCGCTGCGGCCGAATCCGCCGCCACCGCCGCGTCGTCCCATACCACCGCCTCCTCCCATCATGGTGTTCATCATGGAGCCGGCCATGTCGTTGAATCCGCGGTTGTTGGTATTGTTGAGGTTGCCAATGATGCTTATCTGGCTGTCGTTGGTGAAGCGGCCCGTCATGAGGGAAGTCTGGTAGCGCAAATCGTTCACTCCATCAGCTGTGGATGGCAGATCGTGTCCTGCGCCGGCCATCGCGTTGCCGAAGAATCCGCGCATCCTGCTCTTCTGGACTCCGAGGTCGATGATGGTCTCCTCTTCGCCGTCGTCAATGCCGGTGAACTCAGCCTGCTCGCTCTTCTTCTTTACGACCTTGACCTTTTCGATCAGCTTTGCCGGCAGGTTCTTGGACGCAATCTGAGGATCGTCGAGGAAGAAGGTCTTGCCGTCAATGGTTATCTTCTTGATGGTCTCGCCGTTCCAGGTGATGCTGCCGTCTTCGGCCACCTCGACTCCGGGGAGCTTCTTGAGCAGGTCCTCCAGCACGTCGTTGTCAGTAGTCTTGAAGGAGCTGGCGTTGTACTCGACGGTGTCTTTCTTGATGATTATGGGATTGCCCATGGCAGTCACCTTGGCGGCATCCAGCTGCTCGCGGTCACCTTCCATCCTGAGCTCACCGAGGTAGAGGTCGCCCTCGACCTTGATTTCCTTTTTCAGGGGCTTGTACCCCATGAGCTCGGCCTTGAGCGTGTAGCTGCCGGGGCGTACCTTATCGAGGCTCACCTGGCCGTCGTCGGCGCTAAGGGTGTATGCGGAGCTCTTGGTAGCGCCTGCGGGAGTAATCGATACCGTCGCGAAAGGGATGGGTTCGCCGCTGTCCTTGTCAAGCAGGCTGGCGCTTACGGTATGGCCGCTGCGGCGCTGACCGAAGGTGGCAGTGCACAGCAGAAGCATGCATGCCGAAGCGAGGAGTCGTGTTGAGATTCTCATAGATAATACACTACTTTTTAATCTTGCCTGGATTGTCACGCACGAAGGCTTCCCACGAAGACGATTTGCCTGATTTACTACCGGCCAGCGGGCTCGAAAGCTGGTAATAATGGCACATCGCTATCGCGAGGGCATCCGTCGCGTCGAGCTTTTCGTTAGCAAAATTTATGCCTAAAGTCCTCTGTGTCATGAGGGAGACCTGCTCTTTGGAGGCGGCTCCGTTGCCGCAGATTACCATCTTGGCGAGGCGAGGCGCGTACTCGGTGACGGCTATGCCGCGGGAGATTGCCGCTATCATTGCGGCGCCCTGGGCGCGGCCCAGCTTGAGCAGCACCTGCGCGTCCTTGCCGAAGAAGGGCGACTCCACCGCCATGTCCGTGGGGTGATGCAGCTCGCACAGTGCTCCGACCTTCTCGTGGATGAATTCGAGCTTGCGGTACATGTCCTTCATACGGCGCATGTCCAGTACGCCCATATCCACGAATTCGGGCTTGCCGGCATCATTAATACGGATGACCCCGTAGCCCAGCAGGAGGGTTCCGGGGTCAATTCCGAGTATGGTGCGATTCTTAATCAATCCTGTCGAATCCAGTGTAGGGACGCAGTATCTCAGGGATGATGATGCCGTCGGGGGTCTGGTTGTCCTCGAGCAGAGCGGCAACCACTCTCGGGAGGGCGAGCGAAGAACCGTTGAGGGTATGGGCGAGCTGCATCTTGCCCTCTGCGTCCTTGTAACGCAGGTGCAGGCGGTTCGCCTGGTAGCTCTCGAAGTTGGAGACGCTGCTTATCTCGAGCCAGCGGCCCTGGGCGGCGCTCCAGAGCTCGAAGTCGTAGGTGATGGCGGAGGTGAAGGACATGTCCCCGCCGCAGAGGCGCAGGATCCTGTACTTCAGGCCAAGCTTGTTCACGAGGCCTTCCACATGTGCGACCATCTCGTCGAGGGCTGCGTAGCTGTCCTCGGGCTTCTCGATGCGTACTATCTCGACCTTGTCGAACTGGTGCAGGCGGTTGAGTCCGCGGACATCCTTGCCGTAGCTGCCGGCCTCCCTGCGGAAGCAGGGGGTATAGGCGGTGAGTTTGCGGGGGAACTGGTCCTCCTGCAGGATCACGTCGCGGAAGATGTTGGTGACGGGGACCTCGGCGGTAGGTACCATGTAGAAGTCGTCGAGGGGAGCGTAGTACATCTGGCCCTCTTTGTCGGGCAGCTGGCCCGTGCCGAAGCCGGAATCCTTGTTGACCATCACCGGGGGCTCGACCTCCAGGTAGCCTGCTGCGGTATTGCAGTCGAGGAAGAAATTAACCAGGGCCCTCTGGAGCTTTGCTCCCTTGCCCTTATACACCGGGAAGCCGGCGCCGGTTATCTTGACACCGGTCTCGAAATCGATAATGCCGTATTTTGCGGCGAGGTCCCAGTGGGGGAGAGCTCCCTCGGGGAGCTTGACCTCGGGGCCGCCCATCTTCACCACCAGGTTGTCCTCGGCGCCCTTGCCCTCGGGGACGAGGTCGCAGGGGATATTGGGGAGAAGCACCAGGGTGTCGTTCATCTCCTTCTCGGCGGCGTCGCGGGCTGCGAGCAGCTCGGTGGACTTGGTCTTCAGCTCCGCCACCTCGGCCTTTGCGGCTTCGGCTGCATCGCGCAGGCCCTGCTTCATCAGGCCGCCTATCTCTGCCGCTTTCTGCTTCTGCTGCTGCAGGAGGGCGTCGCTCTCGGTCTGGAGTGAGCGGCGGCGGGCATCGAGTTCAAGCACTTTCTCCACTACGGGACGTGCCTGGAAGTTCTTCTTTGCAAGTTTGGCGATGACCATCTCGGGGTCATCCCTCAGCATCTTGAGTGTCAGCATGTTATCTTGAAAGTAAAAAGGGTCCGCACTTTACTCGAAGTGGGGACCCTCAGTTATTTGCGTGCTTGCTTCGAGCTAGTTCTCAAAAGGAACCACTGAAACAAAGGACTTGTCTCCCTTCTTGCGGGTGAACACTACGGTGCCGTCCACGAGTGCGTAGAGAGTGTGGTCCTTGCCGATTCCGACATTGCGTGCCGGATTGTGCACGGTACCCCTCTGGCGTACGATGATGTTGCCGGCCTTTACGACCTCGCCACCGAATTTCTTGAGTCCGAGTCGCTTGCTATGCGATTCACGACCGTTCTTCGAACTTGATTGACCTTTCTTGTGTGCCATAATTCTTCGGGGTTTTAAGCGATTTCGTTAATCTTGATCTTGCTCAGAAGCTGACGGTGACCGTTGCACTTCTGGAAGCCCTTACGGCGGATCTTCTTGAATACCAGCACCTTGTCAGCGCGGGCTTCGTCATCGAGTACGGTTGCCTTCACGAGGGCGCCCTTCACATAGGGAGTTCCGATCTTGACCTTACCCTCATTGTCGAGGAGGAGGACCTTGTCGAACTCTACAGCTTCACCTTTGGCCTGAGGAAGCCTCTGCACAAAGATTTCATTGCCAGCCTCTACCTTAAACTGCTGGCCTGCGATGTCTACGATTGCGTACATCAGTAAATCAAACTTTAACGTTTGGGCCTGGAGCGTCTGCCCTTGCGGCAGCCCTTTCCGTGCTCTTCGGCTATAAAATGGTCGGCAAAGATATTAAAACTTTGCTAAACCTGCAAATAATTTCGTGCGGGTGAAGGGACTCGAACCCATACGCCGTAGGCACCAGATCCTAAGTCTGGCTTGTCTACCAATTTCAACACACCCGCAAATAAAACCGCGGCCTCTCATTCGAAGGGTCGCGGTCTTTATGATTTACTGCTCGTCTTCGAGCTGGAGGTGCTGGACGTAGATGGCTTTCTGCCTTGCCTTGCGGCGGATGACAGAAGGTTTCTCGAAGTTCTTGCGGGCACGCATCTCGCGGACAGCGCCTGTCTTTTCGAACTTACGCTTGAATTTCTTGAGAGCCCTCTCAATATTTTCACCTTCCTTGACCGGTACGATAATCACTTTAAAATCACCCCCTTTTTCTTTTAGGACCGCAAAGGTAATCAATTTATTTTGATTTCAAAATTTGGGCGAACTTTTGCATGCCGACGGTCGCGACTTCCTTGATATGGGTGACTCTCGGATCGTATATGGGGACATCCGACGGGTCTATTATATATATGTCTGCTTCGTTGCGGGCATATCTGTAAAGCCCGGCCGCCGGATAGACCGACAGGGAAGTGCCTACTATGAGCACTATGTCAGCGGCTTCTACGAGATCTATGGCCCTCTCCATCTTGGGGACCGCCTCGCCGAAGAACACTATGTGTGGCCTCAGCTGCACTCCGTCGGGGGACTTATCTCCCAGGTTTACTGGCTCATAGCCGACGTCGATAACGCCCCGCTCGCTGTAGCCGTCTTCTTCGTTGAAAGAGTCCTCGGGACGCACCTTGGTCGCTTCGCCGTGCAGGTGCACCACATGCGTGGAGCCGGCCTTCTCGTGGAGGTTGTCTACATTCTGGGTTATCACGTCCACGGTATAGTCCTTCTCCAGCTCTGCGATAGCGAGGTGGGCGGCGTTGGGACGGGTGTCGCGGAGCTTCTCCCTCTGCATGTTGTAGAATCTGAGCACCTTGGCGCGGTCACGGTACCACCCTTCGATGGATGCGACCTCCATCGGGTCGTAATTGTCCCAGAGCCCGCCGTTGTCGCGGTAGGTCCCCAGTCCGCTCTCGGCGCTGACTCCTGCGCCGGTGAGCACTGCAATGCGTTTTTTCATCGTTTGATCTCGAAATATTCCTGAGCCGCCCAGTACTCGAACAGGGGGTCGAGCACTACCGGCTTGTCAGCTGCGTCGAAAGTAAGTATCTCCTTCTTGCACAGGGCTTCCTTTATCCTCTTCACGTTGGCCGAGGAGTTGAGGCCGTAGCCCTCCACCACGTCGTAGGAGCTGAGCTTGTCGTGTCCGTCCAGGACCGCCCTAAGCAGCCGGACCTGAAAGTCGGTAAGGTCGCTCATTATGGCTCTGAAGCGCGGCGTGTGCAGGCTTAGCAGGTCAGCGAGGGCCTCCTTCAGCACAGGCTCGGAAATGTAGCCTCGCACCAGATGGTCGCAGATGGAGCAGAAATGGGTGATGTACCAGATATTGTTCCTGAAGAGCGCACAGACGCCTTCCATCAGCTCTTTCTCGGCTACCTTGCCGGTCAGCAGGAATCCCTTTATCATGCTCTCCGTAAGCTCCTCCGTGGTAATCGGCGGGAGCTCGACCCTCTCGGCCGCCCTGCGGAATAGCCTGCGGGTCTCGAAGATGTCCTTCATGGCATTGACCATGGAGCCGCTTAGGATATAGTTGCCGCAGCTGCGCTGAGCTGTGTCCAGGCCCCTGAGTATGTCGGCGAGCAGGGTGCAGACCTTTTCGCCTTCGGGCAGGCACATTACATTCTGGAACTCGTGCAGGATAACTATCTGCCTGTGCCCCGTGGCTTCGCCCACTTTGAAAGGGAGTCTCAGGACGGCTTCTATGTCGGCGTCGTCTGGATCCCATGACAGCGACATCGCCATGCCTCTGCTGCTGAATGAGTGGGGGTCGAATATGAAATGCGTGCCCGGCAGGAAGCGCTCTATGGCTTCGGCGTACTCATCAGCCGTGTCTCCGGCCGATTTGATGACGGCGTTGCCAATACGGAGTACCAGCTCCGGGAGCGTGCGCACATTGAGCAGCGAGACTTCGGATATGGCGAAATCAGCTCCTGCGAGCCTCATGTTGAATAGAGTCTGGCTGATGATAGAGTGTTTGCCTGTCTTGGGCGGCTCGTACAGCACCACATTCTCGCCGGCTCCGAGCATGTTGGCGATAGCGGCACATTCCCTCTTTCGCCCTATAAAACCCTTGCCTGCGACCGGTTTGGAGTATGTAAAAGCGGTCTCCATGTAACAAAAATGTTGCTCAAAGGTAAGTTTCCTCGCTCTATTTTGCAAATTCAAAATATTTTTCTTTCCTTTGCAGTCCCAAACTATGAGGGTTTAGCTCAGTTGGTTTAGAGCGCTTGCTTGACAGGCAAGAGGTCACTGGTTCAAATCCAGTAATCCTCACCACAAAGACGGTCCGGAGATACCTCCGGACCGTTTCTTCATTAGTATTGTTTAGTTCTGGTGCAGGTGGACGTCCATCTGAGGGAAGGGGAACTGGATGCCGGCCTTGGGGAGCTCGGTGTAGATGCTTTCGGTGAGGTCGAAGCGCACGGTCCAATAGTCCGCGGTCTTGACCCAGGCTCTCACGATGAAGTCCACGGAGCTTTCGCCCAGGCCCTGGAGCGCAACGAAGGGGTCTGCCGCGCCCTTCTGCTTAGCGGTCAGTATCCTCTTGTCGGCATTCATTATCTCAAGGAGTTTAGCCTTGCAGGCAGCGGCGTCAGTGCCGTATTCGACGCTCACCGGGATGTCCACGCGGCGCAGTCCGAAGCTGGAGAAGTTGGCTATGTTGCCGCCGGACAGGGCTCCGTTGGGGAGGATTATACGGCGGTTGTCCGTCGTCGTGAGGTGAGTATGGGTGATGGACACCGAGGTCACGATGCCGCCGTATCCGAGGGCCTCGATGTAGTCTCCTGCCTTAAACGGCTTGAAGGCCATAATCATCAGGCCTCCGGCGAAGTTCTGCAGAGTCCCACTGAGGGCCATGCCTATCGCCATGCCGCCGGCTGCCAGCAGCGCGGCAAGAGAGGTGGTATTGATGCCCAGGGTCCCGACCACGACGACTATCAGTATGATTGTCAGCGTGATGGAGACCGAGGAGTTGATGAACGAAGCCATAGCCTTGTCCGTCTTCTTGCGCTCGAAAATGCGCGCCATCCATTTCTTGACCATCCTTATCAGCCATGCACCGACAAAGTAGATGGCGAGGGCCGCCAGCACCTTGAGGCCGAACTGTATTGCGTCCTGCCCGAGATGGTGCAGGGCCGTCTGCGGATCGTTTGCCAGAGTCTCGGCAAAGCTGTGCAGGACCGCCTTCGTGGAGTCCGTATGTGCCTTGATTGCCTCCTCATCCACCGAAGGAAGCTGCACCTGCAAAGGGAGTATAGATTGTAGAAGTGTCATCATATGCAAAGATAAAAATACATTTATTCAATTGTCACTGTGCATACTACCGGCAGATGGTCGGACGGACACCAGGCCTCGCCTTCCACATCGTAGGTAACGACTACCTGGTGGTAGTCCGATGCCGTGCAGCCCCTGGTCATTATATGGTCTATGCGTCTGTCGGGGCGGTTATGCGAGTAAGTATCCACGGAGTAATGGTATCCGGAAGAACTGGAGCCGCTGCCGCTCATCGTCCCCCAGGTGGCCCCGGAATTACCGTCCAGCCAGTAGAGCCTTAGATTAGAATAGGCAGTTGAACTGGGGTTGCTGTTCATGTCCCCGGTGAGGATTTGTGGAGCATTGCCGGCTTTCTGCTGAGCGAATGCGTTCACGACCTGGGCCATATTGGCGGCTCCCCCCTGAGAGCTTGTCGGCAGGTGCGTCACGAACAGCCAGAATTCCTTGCCGGTCGCCTTGTGGACCATCTTTGCCCAAATGCAGGTACGCTCCGGGCTGCCGGCGTTGAGGTAAGCCGAATAGGAGGATTCATACCATGTCAACTCCTCTTTGGATAGCCATACATATCCTGCTGCCTTGAGAGTCAGCTTGTCGGAGTTGTAAGCAAATCCGTTGGCATAGGAGTAGCTCACCGGCTTATATTCGTGTATGTCATTGGGCCACTCGATGCTCCATTTGTGGTTTTTGAGGGCGCTGCAGGCCTTTGGCAGGCTGTATACTCCGCTGTAGATGAAGTTCTCGTCGAGCTCGTTGAATCCTATTATATCGGCATCGGTTTCCATGATGGATTGGGCGAGAGCACTCATAACGGTGGGGGAGCTGAGCAACATTTGGCTCTGCCTGCCCGACGGCTTGAGCAGATTGCAGGTGGCAACTGTTATTACGGCCGGTCCGTCATCCACGATTTCCTCTCCGGGAGGGTCTTCTTCTCCGGGAGGGTCCTCTTCCTCCTCCGGGGGCGTCTCCCCGCCGCCCGGAGTCCCATCACTATTCAGTACAGTCCAGCCCTCCGGGATGCCGCTGGTACCGGACGGCCAGTTCGCTCCTTCAGCCTTTATGAATTTCCCGGTTGAAGATACGTTGGACATCCATGAAGAAGTACAATTCTCAGCACTATTGTTGGTTGCGAGACACTTTACATAGTTTAGGCTCGCGCAGCCGCTGAACATATAATAATAGCAGGCTTTCGTCAGTACGGCCGCAGGGAGCTCAGGTGCTGTGGTCAGCCCTTTGCAGTTGTAGAACAGGTAGGCGAAGCAGTATGCGCTCGGGATCACTGACACCTCCTGAGATGAATTCAGAAGAGACATGACATTGCCCGAGACTCCGAACTTGTCTCCGGAAGATGTAAACCAGCTGCACTTGATGGTGCTGCCATCCAAATGACCGAATCCCCCCGGGTTGTCTCCGCTTATGTATAGAGGAGAACCGCTCGTGAATGTAAGGGCGGAGTGGTCCCACTGCGTCCAGTTCTGCGCGTCCGTTGAGTAATATACCAAAGGGGTATTCCTATTATAATCGTACAGCGAGATGGTTGTAGTACCTTCCGACGTGAATGTGAGGTAATTGCTGACTTCCAGCCCGGGAGTATGGCCTTCCTGAGTAACTTCGCAGGTGAGGCGGGTATCCTTGAGATCCTTGAAAACTATGGCAGCCCTGCGCTCCGAGGTCTCCGGATTGCGCTCTGCGCTGAACTGAAGTACGTTGCCATCAACGGAAGTGTGTGTAATCCAGGCAGGGATCTCCTCAATCCCGTAAGACCCGGAACAGGCGACCGCCACAGAGAAGGAACCTCCGTCTTCGGAGATGCTGACCTGCACGGGAGAGATGCTGAAATCGTAAGTTACTGTCACGGCGCAGGCAGCGCTCTTGTCGCCGGCTTTGGCGGTAATCGTTGCAGTGCCTTCTGAGACAGCTGTCACCATGCCGCTCTGGTCGACGGTAGCAACGGCCTCATCAGAGGACTCCCAGGTGACTGTCTTATCTGTGGCATTGACCGGTCCCACTGAGACTGTGATTGAAGCACTTTGACCCTCCTCCAGTTCAAGAATCGAAGGCTCTGCTGTGATGGATTCAACTGCGATGAACTTCTTGCTGACGCTTACTTCGCAGGTTGCGCTCTTGTCGCCGGCTTTGGCGGCAATCGTTGCAGTGCCTTCTGAGACAGCTGTCACCATGCCGCTCTGGTCGACGGTGGCGACGGCCTCATTGGAGGACTCCCAGGTGACTGTCTTGTCGGTGGTATCGTCGGGCCCGACAGTGGCAGTAAGAGAAGCACTTTGCCCCTCCTCCAGTTCAAGAATTGAAGGCTCTACTGTGATGGATTCAACCGGGATGAACTTCTTGCTGACGCTTACTTCGCAAGTCGCGCTCTTGCCGCCGGTTTCAGCCGTGATAATTGCGGCACCTTCAGCGAGAGCTGTCACCGTGCCGCTCTGGTCGACGGTTGCTACGGCCTCATCAGAGGACTCCCAGGTGACGGTCTTGTCGGTGGCGCTGTCCGGACATACTGTAGCGGAGAGCGTCGCACTCT
>CAMZEI010000031.1 GCA_947305815.1 uncultured Bacteroidales bacterium
TCGAATTTAAATGTTTGTTGCTACAAACTTGTTCGGTACTTGCTTGTACTTATCTATTCAGTCTTTTCAAAGATCGTTAAAAAATTTGGCGCTAAAAAAACCAGCCTCTTCGGCTGATGGCCACCCTGTTCGTCGCCGAACGGGATTGCAAAGGTAGACATAAAAATTATATCTCCAAACTTTTTTTAAAAATTTTATCACTTTTTTTGCATAAAAAATCTTTACCTCATGCGCCCCAGATTGGATTATATTGAATCTTAGTCAATTACGAAAACGGGGCTCATGATTGCTCAATTATTATTATCTTTGTCCCGTCGTACGCGCGCACGCATGCGCGCATGCATTTGACGCACACCTATATAATAGTATAGCCCATTATGAAGAGAAAAATCGCAATCCTTGGAGCCGGCATGATGGGATCGGCCCTCGCCTTCCCCGCCGCAGAAAACGGCAATGACGTAAGAATAATAGGCACATGCCTGGACGACGGCATCATCGACGGGTATATCAAGACCCACAGGCACGAGAAGTTCAGCCGTCCCTTCCCCGACAATGTATCCTACCATTACTTCAAGGACTGGAAGAAAGCCGTTGAAGGCGTAGACTTCATAATCGGAGGCGTGTCGTCCTTCGGCGTGGACTGGTTCCTTGAGGAGATCCTGAAGCAGTTGGATCCTTCCATCCCTGTGCTATCGGTGACCAAGGGCCTCCGCGGACTGCCTGACGGTACCCTCATATCCTACCCCGGCTACTGGGAGAGCGAGCTCGCGAAGGTGGGCATCCACAGGGAGATCTGCGCAATAGGCGGCCCTTGCACATCCTACGAGCTGGTATTCATGGATCCTTCGGAGGTAGCATTCTGCGGCCGTGACAGGGAGGCTCTCAAGATGATGAAAGAGGCCATGCAGCGTCCCTACTACCATATCTCCCTTACGGACGACGTGATAGGGCTGGAGAGCGCAGTCGCCCTCAAGAACGCCTATGCCATGGCCGTCACCCTCGCAGTCGGTCTCAACATTCGCTGGCACGGCGAGGATGAGCCCCAGCACTACAACTCCCAGGCCGGCACATTCACACAGGCTGTCCGCGAGACTCACGCGCTGATGCAGATGCAGGGTGGCACCTTTGATTCCGAGGCGATTGGCCTTGGAGACCTCTATGTAACCATATTCTCCGGCCGCACCCGCCGCTGCGGTGTCCTCATGGGCAAGGGCCTCAACTACGACGAGGTCACGGAAGCGCTCGCAGGCATCACCCTCGAGTCCCTCGTCATCACCCGCGTCATGGGCATCGCCGTCAAGAAGAAGGCCGAGCTGGGCCTGGTTGACCTCAAGAACTTCCCTCTGCTCATGCATATAGTGGATATCCTGGACAAGGGCATGGCCGACGCCGACCTGCCCTGGGAGTCCTTCACCTTTGAGCAGTTCCGCTAATGAAGACCACCAAGAGCTTCGGCTACTGGCAGTGGAGAGTCATCATCTCGTCGATGATTGGCTACTCCATGTTCTACTTCGTGAGGAAGAACTTCTCCTTCGCGATGCCGGTCCTGAGCGCACAGTACGGGATTACCAACACTGATTTCGGCATAATCCTGTCCCTGGTAGGCATCATCTACGGCGTATCAAAGTTCCTTAACGGGTTCGTAGCTGACCGATTCAACGCCCGCTGGCACATGGTAATCGGCCTGAGCGTCTGCGTGGGGCTGAATTTCCTCTTCGGATGGAGTGACAGGATTTCCACCATGATATCCGGTCAGGCTGAGGGGCCTGACTTCGTGGGGACCATGGTGCTCGTAATGGGCATACTGCTGGTCCTCAACAATGTGTTCCAGGGATGCGGTTTCCCGCCGTGCAACAGGCTGCTGAACCACTGGGTCCCGCCTAAGGAGCTGGCCACCAAGACCGCCATCTGGAACACCTCGCACTCCATCGGAGCCGGCGTCCTCGCCGTCCTGTGCGGCTATATAGTGAGCAGCACCGGTGACTGGAGGCTGTGCTTCTGGATACCGGGGATTATCTCAGCCACGGGTATACTGTTTATAATAATAACCCTGAGGGACACACCCAAATCCGTCGGCCTGCCAGAGCTTGCGGATACCAAGACGGAGCTGGACGACAACGACAGTCCTGAGGCGTATCGCGCGTTCGTGCGCAAGAAGGTCTTCCTCAACCCCATAATCTGGGCCCTCGCCGTCACTGACCTGTTCGTGTATGTGGTCCGTTTCGCAGTCCTGGACTGGGGCCCTACATTTCTGGGTAAGCTGTCCGTGCCGCTGTCCCCTCAGCTGGCCGGCTGGACCATTGGAATCTTTGAGATTGCAGGCTGCGCCGGAATGCTCTGCGCCGGATGGATCTCAGACCATTTCTTCGGCGGCAAGGCCCACAGGGTATGCGCCGTAGAGATGGGTCTGGTGGCGGTATGCCTGATTGTACTCCAGCTGCTCCCTTCTACCGCTTCCCCCGTGCTGGTGCTCTGCATCCTGTCCCTTGCAGGATTCTTCCTCTACGGCCCTCAGGCCCTGCTGGGCGTCACGGCCTCCAAGCATGCCACCAAGAAGGCGGCATCCTCGGCCGTTGGCCTCATCGGCCTGATGAGCTATGTGTCGGTAATAATAACAGGAGCCGGCCTGGGATGGTTCTCAGACCGGTTCGGGTGGGATTATCTATTTATCCTGATGTCAGGATTCGCCGTCCTCGGCGGCATCCTCTGCGCCTTCCTCTGGGGGATCAAGGACGACGGATACATTCATTAGCGAGTGACTGTTACATCATGCCGCCTGCGGGCATTGCGGGGGCGGCGGGCTCCTTCTCGGGGATGTCCACGATGCCGCACTCGGTGGTGAGGAACATGCCTGCCACGCCTGCTGCATTCTCGAGGGCTACGCGGGAGACCTTGGTCGGGTCGATCACGCCGGCCTCGTACATATTGACGTACTCGTCCGTGCGGGCGTTGTAACCGAAGTCACCCTTGCCTTCCTTGATCTTCTGGATGATGACGCTGCCGTCCACGCCTGCGTTCTGGGCAATCTGACGGAGAGGCTCCTCGATGGCCTTAGCCACGATGTGGATCCCGGTGTTCTCGTCATCATTGTCGCCCTTGAGGCCTGCGAGGCAAGCGGCTGCGCGTATGTATGCGACACCGCCTCCGGGGAGGTAACCCTCCTCAACAGCTGCACGGGTAGCATTGAGAGCGTCTTCTACGCGGTCCTTCTTCTCCTTCATCTCGACCTCGGTGGGTGCACCCACATAGAGGACTGCCACGCCGCCTGCGAGCTTACCGAGACGCTCCTGGAGCTTCTCACGGTCGTAGTCGGAAGTGGTCTTCTCTATCTGCTTGCGGATGAGGTCAGCCCTGTCGGCGATAGCAGCCTTGTCGCCTGCGCCACCGACGATGGTGGTGTTCTCCTTGGTGATGGTAGCCTTCTCGGCATGTCCGAGCATGTCGGGAGTAGCACCCTCGAGGGTGAAGCCCCTCTCCTCGGATATCACCTGAGCTCCCGTGAGGATTGCGATGTCCTGAAGCATCTCCTTGCGGCGGTCGCCGAACCCGGGAGCCTTGACGGCAGCTACCTTGAGGGAGCCGCGCAGCTTGTTGACTACCAGAGTGGTGAGAGCTTCGCCGTCCACGTCCTCAGCGATGATGAGGAGCTCACGGCCCTCACGTGCGATGGGTTCGAGGATGGGGAGAAGGTCCTTCATGGTGGAGATCTTCTTGTCAGTGATGAGCACTGCAGGGTTGCTGAGCTCGGCCTCCATCTTGTCGCCGTTGGTCATGAAATAAGGGCTGATGTAGCCGCGGTCGAACTGCATACCTTCCACGACCTTGACTTCGGTGTCGGTGCCCTTGGCCTCTTCGACGGTGATCACGCCGTCCTTGCCGACCTTGGCCATTGCGTCTGCGATGAGCTTGCCGATGGCGCCGTCGTTGTTGGCGGACACTGTTCCGACCTGCTCGACCTTGGAGTAGTCGTCACCGACTGCCTGACTCTGCTTGCGCAGGTCTGCCACCACTGCGGCGACAGCCTTGTCGATACCGCGCTTGAGGTCCATGGGGTTGGCACCTGCGGTGACATTCTTGATACCTACGTTGATGATAGCCTGTGCGAGGACGGTTGCCGTGGTGGTACCGTCACCGGCCTGCTCGTTGGTCTTGGAAGCGACTTCCTTGACCATCTGGGCACCCATGTTCTCGAAGCGGTCCTCGAGCTCGACCTCCTTGGCAACGGTCACACCGTCCTTGGTCACCTGGGGTGCTCCGAATTTCTTGTCAATCACCACATTGCGGCCCTTGGGACCGAGGGTAACCTTGACTGCGTCAGCGAGTGCGTCCGCGCCGCTTTTCATCTTGGAGCGGACATTTGTATTGAATTGAATCTCCTTTGCCATAATTACAGAATAGCTAGAATGTCAGACTGTTTTACGATGAGGTATTTTTTGTCATCGACGGTAACCTCGGTACCGGCGTACTTGCCATAGAGCACGGTGTCACCGACGGCGACCTCCATGGGCTCGTCCTTCTTGCCGGGGCCGGCGGCTATCACCTTGCCCTGCTGGGGTTTCTCTTTTGCGGTATCGGGGATATAGATGCCCGATGCGGTCTTGGTCTCGGCCTCTTTGGGCTCAATCAGGACTCTGTCAGCTAGCGGTTTGATCATATCGTTATTATTTTAGTTATTGTATTCCACAATTCCCCGTCTGGCGGGGTACGGCTAAGTGCAAATCAAAGCCCGTACCAGTGACAAATTGTCACAGTCGCGTCTGCCATAGGACTACCCCCACTGCCACCGATACATTGAGCGAATGTTTGGTGCCCCACTGAGGTATCACGAGACTCCCGTCGGCTGCATCCACAACCTCCTGAGAGACCCCGTCCACCTCGTTGCCGAACACCAGAGCCAGTTTCTCCCCATCTGCGTGTTGAAGGGTCTCAAGGCTCTGTGCTTCCTCAGTCTGCTCAACTGCCAGCACACGGTAACCATAAGCCTGCAAGCGTCTTACTGCATCAAGGGTATCCTCGCAATGCTCCCATGGCACACTATCCTCAGCTCCGAGAGCGGACTTGTGTATCTCAGCGGACGGAGGACAGGCACAGATGCCACAGAGATACATCCTGTCGACCTTGAACGCATCACAACTGCGGAAGGCACTGCCAACATTGTGCGCGCTGCGGACATTGTCCAGTATAACAACGAGCCCCGAAGGAGGCAGCTGCCTGTACTCTTCGGGGTCTATTCTACCGAGTTCTCGGTTGAGAAGCTTGCGGTCCCTCATTAATAGCGATTTAGAGGATAGGCGCGGGTCATGTTATGCACCCAGTGGCGCACGTCCTCGAGGACGGCCTTGTGCTCCGGAGCCTCCAGGTCCTCGACATGTGCGGCGCAGGACACCAGCACTCGGTCAATGAACTCCACTATCTTGGGCATATCCTTCGCTATAAAGCCACGCGAAGTGATTGCCGGCGTCCCCACCCTGATGCCGGAAGTCTTGAACGGACTGCGGTCATCGAAGGGGACCATATTCTTGTTGACGGTGATGTCAGCCTTCACGAGCTCGCTCTCGGCGATGCGTCCGGTGACCTCGGGGAAGCGAGTGCGCAGGTCGATGAGCATCAGGTGGTTATCGGTACCGCCGCTTACCACCTTGTAACCTTTTTCCATAAAGGCTTTAGCCATGGCTGCTGCGTTCTCCACCACCTGCTTCTGGTACTCCTTGAAATCAGGCAGCATTGCCTCGTGGAATGCAACCGCCTTGGCGGCAATCACATGCTCCAGCGGGCCGCCCTGCACTCCGGGGAACACCATGGAGTCGAGCACCTGACTCATCTTCTTGACTACGCCCTTGGGGGTCGTGCGGCCGCGGGGATCGTCGAAGTCCTCACCCATGAGGATGATGCCTCCACGGGGACCGCGAAGTGTCTTATGGGTCGTGGAAGTTACTATGTGGGCATATTTGACCGGATTCTTGAGCAGACCTGCGGCTATGAGTCCTGCGGTGTGGGCCATGTCTATCCAGAGTATGGCTCCGACCTTGTCGGCTATCGCCCTCATACGCTCGTAGTCCCACTCGCGGGAGTAGGCCGAAGCGCCTCCGATAATGAGTTTGGGACGGCACTCAAGGGCCTTGGCCTCCATTGCGTCATAGTCCACGCGCCCGGTATTGGGGTCGAGTCCGTAAGGGACGGCCTTGTACAGCAGACCGGAGGCGTTGACGGGAGATCCGTGTGTCAGGTGCCCTCCCTGCGAGAGGTCGAGTCCCATGAAGGTATCGCCCGGCTGCAGGACTGCCATGGTGACGGCCATATTGGCCTGTGCACCGGAATGGGGCTGCACGTTTGCCCAGCAGGCGCCATAGATCTTCTTGAGACGGTCTATCGCAAGCTGCTCAATCTGGTCTACTACCTCGCAGCCGCCGTAATAGCGGTGTCCGGGATAACCCTCGGCGTACTTGTTGGTGCATACCGAGCCCATGGCTTCAAGGACCTCGCGGGTTACGTAGTTCTCGGAAGCAATAAGCTCAAGTCCCTGTTTCTGACGCTCCTCCTCGCAGCGGATCAGGTCAAATATGTCGTAATCTTCTACCATTATGTGGTGTTTTGGTGTGTTTACAAATATAAACAAAGATATTCACAAAAAAGAGAGGCCGGCCCGAAAGGTCGACCTCTCTTTCTTATAATAGTCCGGGATTTACCTGGCGCTCTGACGGATAGCGGACTGGGCAGCTGCCAGACGTGCGATAGGCACGCGGAAAGGAGAGCAGCTGACGTAGTCGAGGCCGATGCTGTTGAAGAACTCGATGGAGTCGGGATCTCCTCCGTGCTCGCCGCAGATACCGCACTTGAGGTCAGGCCTCTTGCTGCGGCCGCCCTGGATACCGTAATCCACGAGCTTGCCGACGGCCTTGACGTCGATGGTCTGGAACGGGTCTGCATCGAGCAGCTTGTTGCCGAGGTAGTCGCCCATGAAGGTACCTACGTCGTCACGGCTGAAGCCGAAGGTCATCTGGGTGAGGTCGTTGGTACCGAAGCTGAAGAACTCGGCAGTGCGGGCCATACGGTCGGCGGTGAGGGCTGCACGAGGTATCTCGATCATGGTGCCGAACTTGTAGTCGATGGTGACTTCGTAGTGGGTTTCGACCTCGAGGCGAATCTTCTCGCAGCGGTTCTTCTGGAACTCAAGCTCGCGGTTGGACACGGTGACCGGGATCATGATCTCGGGCATCGGGTGCAGGCCTTCCCTCTGAAGCTCAGCGGTAGCGGTGAATATAGCCCTGTACTGGGTGTCAGCGATTGCAGGGTATGCGATGTGCAGACGCACGCCGCGAAGACCCATCATCGGGTTGACCTCATGGAGGCTCTCACCCCTCTTCTCAACCTCATCGACGGAAACTCCGAGCTCAGCTGCGAGCTCCTTCTCCTTCTCGATGGTCTTGGGGACGAACTCGTGCAGAGGCGGGTCGAGCAGACGGAACACCACGGGCTTGCCGTCCATGACCTTGAGGGTATTCTTGACGGATGCCTTGATGAACGGCTCGAGCTCCTGGAGAGCATTGAGACGCTCCTCGTCGGTGTCGGACATTATCATCTTGCGGAGCTTGGCGAGAGGAGTCTCGCTGTTCTGACCGTAGAACATGTGCTCGATACGGAACAGACCTATACCTTCGGCGCCGAAACCGAGAGCCCTGCGGGCATCCTCGGGGGTGTCGGCGTTGGTACGTATGCCAAGACGGCGATACTTGTCAACGATGGACATGAACTTGATGAAGAGAGGATTCTCGCTTGCATCCATGGTCTCTATCTTGCTTGCATAGACGTATCCCTTGGAGCCGTTGAGAGAGAACCAGTCGCCCTCCTTGTAGACTGCGCCGTCGCCTTCGAAGCTGACGCACTTGTGGGCGAAGTCAATCTTCATGGCCTCGCAGCCCACGATGCAGCACTTGCCCCAGCCGCGAGCCACGAGAGCTGCGTGGGAGGTCATACCACCGCGGGTGGTGAGGATACCGGCCGAAGCCCTCATGCCCTCGATGTCCTCGGGAGAGGTCTCTTCACGGATAAGGATGGTCTTGAGACCCTTGGCGGCTGCTTCCATTGCGGCCTCGGAGGTGAACACTATCTGGCCCACTGCTCCGCCCGGGGAAGCGGGAAGTCCCTGTGCGACGACCTTGGCCTTCTTCTCGGAAGCGGCGTTGAGCACGGGGTGGAGTATCTCGTCAAGCTGCGAAGGGGAAACCCTCATCACGGCGGTCTTCTCGTCGATCATGCCCTCATCGAGCATATCCATTGCCATCTGCAGGGCGGCGATACCGGTGCGCTTACCGATACGGCACTGGAGCATATAGAGGTGCTTGTCCTGGATGGTGAACTCGATGTCCTGCATGTCGTGGAAGTGCTCCTCGAGCCTCTTGCGAATCTCGTCGAGCTCCTTGTAAACCTCGGGCATTGCGGTCTCGAGGGACTGCAGGTGCTTGTTCTGCTCGGACTTGGTGGCCTCGTTGAGAGGGTTAGGGGTGCGGATACCCGCGACCACGTCTTCACCCTGGGCGTTGATGAGCCACTCGCCGTAGAACTTGTTGTCACCGCTGGCCGGGTTGCGGGAGAATGCCACGCCGGTTGCGGAAGTCTCACCCATGTTGCCGAACACCATGGACTGGACATTGACTGCGGTACCCCAGTCATCGGGTATCTTCTCGATGCGGCGGTAAGCGATTGCACGCTTGCCGTTCCAGCTCTTGAACACTCCGCCGATGGAGCCCCAGAGCTGAGCCTCTGCGCTGTCGGGGAACTCGACGCCGAGGACTTCCTTGATGCGCACCTTGAATGCTTCGGCGAGGTCCTTCAGCTGGTCTGCGGTGAGCTCGGTGTCGGACTTGTAGCCGTTAGCCTTCTTGACATCGTCCATCATGCGGTCAAGCTGCTGGCGAATGCCCTGGCCGTCCGCGGGCTCGATGCCCTCTGCCTTCTCCATGACGACATCGGAGTACATCATGATGAGGCGCCTGTATGCGTCATATACGAAACGGGGGTTGCCGGTCTTCTTGATCATGCCGGGGATGGTAGCGGAGCAAAGTCCGATGTTGAGGATGGTATCCATCATACCGGGCATGGAACTGCGGGCGCCGGAGCGGCAGCTGACGAGGAGGGGATCCTCGGTGTCGCCGAACTTCTTGCCCATGAGCTTCTCGGTTGCTGCGAGAGCCTCTGCAACTTCCTTGCGGAGTTCATCCGAATAACCGCCGCCGAGCTGATAATACTCGGTGCAACAGTCTGTAGTAATCGTGAAACCTGCGGGCACGGGCATCCCGAGCCTGCTCATCTCGGCGAGGTTGGCTCCCTTTCCACCAAGGAGCTCACGCATCGCGCCATCGCCCTCGGCAGTCTTGCCGCCAAAGCGATAAACCCTTTTCTTAATTTCTGTCATATCTGTGTAGTTGTTTTGAATTATCTATTATTCGGGTCGCGAATTTACAATTTTTTTCGGAATAAGCCCGCACTATAACAATTTGGAGGCAAGTTCGGACAGTTCGCTGCGCTCGCCCTTGCGCAGGAAGACGTGCTCGAACAGCTTCTGACCGGCGAGTTTCTCCCCCAGATGGGTAAGTCCGTTGGACCACTGGTCGAGGTAGGGCTGGTCTATCTGGAAGATGTCTCCGGTGAACACCATCTTGGTCCCCTGGCCGGCACGGGTGATTATGGTCTTGACCTCGTGAGGAGTGAGGTTCTGCGCCTCATCCACAATGAAATAGCACTTCCCCAGACTGCGTCCGCGGATGTACGCCAGCGGCTCGATAATGAGCTTCTCCTGGTTGAGCATCGCCTCTATCCTCTGGGCCTGACGGGAAGTGGGCTTGAACTGGGCCTTGATCACATTGAGATTGTCCATCAGGGGCTGCAGGAAGGGGGCCATCTTGGTCTTCTGGTCGCCCGGTATGAAGCCTATGTCCTGGTTGCCCAGGATGACGGTAGGACGGGAGAGTATGATCTGCTCGTATTCCTGCTCCTGCTCAAGTGCGGCTGCGAGTGCCAGCAGGGTCTTGCCTGTGCCTGCGCCGCCCGTAAGTGACACCAGTTCCACGGCCGGATTGAGGCAGGCGTCGAGGGCTATCTTCTGCTCGTCGTTGCGGGGCTTGATGCCGTAGGCTTCGCGGGCGCGAATCAGGACTATACAGTCCCGGCCGGCGTCGTAGCGGGCGCACACGGTTTCACCGCCGGTCCCCTCCCAGCTAAACTTGAATATCTTGTTGGGAGCCGGCCGGGACTTCGTGACTTCCTGCCACGGCACGGCACTGTCCGGACCATAGACCAGTTTCTGCAGCACTTCAGGGGACAGGGACAGGGACTGCACCTCCTTCTCAGCCACCTCAATGCGCTCGTCCTTCACCCGGTCGGTGAGGTAGTCCTGCACCTCCATTCCGACGGCCTTGGCCTTCATGCGGAGGTTGATGTCCTTGGTCACGAGGGCTACGAAACGGTCGGGATTATTGTCCCTCACCCACATCGCGGTTGCCAGAATGCGGTGATCCTGTATGTCGTCCTTGAACAGGTCCCTGAGCTCCGGAGCGAAGGGATGGTTGGGCTCTATCTTGATCTTGCCGAGGCCTTTGGCAATTGGCAATCCGTCCGGGGCGAACATGTAGCCGTCCGTTATGCGGTCCAGGTCGCGCATGAAGCTGCGGGCGTTGAAAGAGAGGGCGTCGGTGCCCTTCTTGAACTTGTCAAGCTCCTCGATAACGGCTATGGGTATCACAAGGTTGTTGTCCTGGAAACGGCGTATTGCCTTGTGGTCGTGCAGGATGACATTGGTATCCAGCACAAAGGTCTTCTGCTTGGGCATTGTGCTTATGTGGTCAGTCCTCGCCTTCGGCGCCCTGGACGCGAAGCAGCGAGTCTATAATGGTCTGGATGCCTGACTTCGAGGAGCTTTTGACGCTAACCTTCCTGCGCCCGGGGACTGGATGTCCGAGGGGATAGAAAGCCACGTCCTGCAACAGGAGCTCGGCATCGAGGTAGTCGAAATCAATGTCCTTGATCTGGATGACGGCTCCGGGCACTTCGGCAAAGAGGAAGCGGGCCGGGTCCGGCGCCCCGGAGGACTTCACTGCGTCGGAGATGTCTATGTCGGCGCCGGCCCGGCCTGAGCTCATCAGGTCGAGGGTCCTCAGCAGTCCTCCCTCCCCTACGGTCGCGGCCGACAGCAGCAGGCCGTCCTCCACGAGTTCGCGGACGACTTCGAAGCAGTCTATGAAATAGTCCCCGTCCTCTATCTTGGGCGAAGTGCCGGCAGCTATACCAGTCTTGGAGCATAGCAGGGATCCGCCCATGCGGTATTCGGAAGTGTCGAAAGGTATGTAGACTATCCAGCTTTTAGGATCGGGAATCAGCGTCGAGGGAGACATCCTTCCGGCGTAGAGACGGGGACGCGAGCTGCGGTAAGGCTGCTCGAATTCCTCTTCGGCATCCGGGCCTCCAAGCAGGCTCACCTTGAAGAAGACGTCGGGGTCCTGTACTGTCTCAAGGCTGTAGCCGGACATGCTCAGACCCAGGGAATCAATGTAGTCGGATGCCGCCTCCACCGAACGGTAGAAAGCCGCCATATTGCCCACTGCCGCATCGTTCCAGAACCAGCGTCCTTCCAGGCACAGGTCCCCGATGCGGTAGTGACCCTTGCGCCACAGAGCCTCCAGCAAGGCCGAGGCAATGCGGGTGCGGGTGAAAGTGTCGCTGTATGCCATGGGAAGCTGGCGTCCGGGGGCGCGCAGGAGCCGCAGGTATTTCTCAGGAGCCAGGGTTGTGTAGTCGTAATGACCAATCTGCGGGTCCAGGGACTCGTCCACGACTGTCCCTTCGGGCTCTGGAGCGGGCTCGCCGCTGCGGAGCACGTTGGAGAGAAGCTGTGCCGGTGAGAGTTCCTCAGGCACCCCGTCAATGACGAAACGGGAGTTGAAGGCTGAACCGATTACTGCAGTCATTTCGTTAAAAACGCATAAAAATAGTTAATTTTGGAATCAAATGAAATTTTCGGACAAAGAATATGAGGCGCGCATAGCCGGACTGTACTCCCGTTTTCAGTCCGTACAGGCGGTTGGATTCGGCTCCGGAGCGTACAAACCGGGGCTCGAAGGGATGATGGCTCTGTCCGCTGCGACGGGTGATCCTTTTCGTAGGCTGAGATGCATCCATGTAGCAGGGACCAACGGCAAGGGATCCGTTTCGTCCATGCTGGCTTCTGCCCTGGCGAATGGCGGGAGGAAGGTAGGACTGTACACTTCGCCTCACCTTGTGGACTTCAGGGAGAGGATGAGGGTGGTGTGCAATGATGGCTTCAAGCTGATGCCTCGCGAGAGCGTGTGGGAGTTTCTGGAGAGCTATGAGGCGGCGTTTGAGGGGAGGTCATTTTTTGAAATAACTACCGCGATGGCATTCTGGTGGTTCGCCCGGATCGGGGTGGACCTTGCGGTCATTGAGACCGGACTCGGCGGAAGACTTGACAGCACTAATATAATTACGCCCGAGCTCTGCGTCATCACCTCCATTGGTCTTGATCACTGTGCTTTGCTGGGTGACACCAGGGCCGCGATTGCCCGCGAGAAGGCGGGGATATTCAAACCCGGCGTACCGGCAGTGGTCTGGGGAAGGGACGAGGAGACGGAGCCGGTATTCGAGGAGGTCGCCGCCATGGTCGGGGCGCCGCTGCATTTCGCTTCGGACTTCGGCCCGTTCGACGGAGAGCAGGAGCTGCTGCAGGACATGGACCTTCGCGGCGAGTATCAGAAGGTGAACCTCCACACCGTGCTCGCTGCGCTGCATGAGATTCCTGATCTCCGCCCTTCGGGCTCCGTCAGGAATGACTCCCTTTCCCATACCGCGTCCCGTACGGGCCTCCACGGCCGCTGGGAGCACCTGTGCAGCGCACCCGAAATCATCTGCGACATAGGCCACAATCCACAGGCCCTGGAGCGCAATTTCGCCCAGCTGGAGCACCTGCGCAAGGGTCCTGACGGACTGCGTCCACTTATAATAGTCTATGGCATCATGGCCGATAAGGACCTCGGCTCAATCATCCCGATGATGCCCTCCGACGCTCACTGGATCTTCTCCGCCCCGGACTCACCCAGAGCCCTCCCCGCGGAGGAGCTCCTTCGCCGCGTCCTTGAAGCCCGCCCGGAAATTGACGCCGAAATAGCCCCTGAGTGCGTCTCCGAAGCGCTCCCCCGTGGCAGCGTCGCCGCAGCGCTCACCCGAGCCCGGCAGCTCGCCACAGCAGACACAATTATATACATCGGCGGCAGCGCCTTCGTCGTCGCCGAAGTTCTATCATTATTTAATTAGCTTATGGAAACTTTTATCGCAATCGCAGCAATCGTTCTTGGAATAGTAGGAATTATCGGAAGCATCGTCCCCGGACTGCCGGGCCCGCCGCTTGGCTGGGTCGGAATGCTGCTCCTGTACATCTGGGGCGGCGGCACTAACGGCGCCGGCGAGCCCGTCTCGCTCACAGTGCTGCTGGTCTGGCTCGGGATTGTTATAGTAGTATCAGTGCTGGATTACATCGTGCCGGCCTGGTTCACCAAGATTACCGGCGGCAGCAAGTATGGCAGCTGGGGCGCAATCGCCGGACTCTTCATCGGCCTGGTCTGGCCGCCGATCGGCATGATTGCCGGCTCGCTTCTCGGCGCATTCATCGCTGAGCTCCTGATTGCCGACAAGAACGCCAAAGACTCCCTCAAATCCGCATTCGGCGCCTTCCTCGGCTTCATCTCCGGCACCGGCCTCAAACTCATCACCTCCGGCGTGATGCTCTTCTACATCATCATCTACGCCTTCTAGTATTGCGCTGATTATAAGACAACAAAAGCGGCCCGGGAAGGGTCGCTTTTGTATTGTCCCGCTTGCCGCAAGGCGGAAGGAGAATGGTAATTAGATCTCTTGCACCTTGGTCATATTCAGTCCCATGGTATACATGCTGCCGGCCTCATATGTCTTGCCGGAGACACCCTTAAAGTAATAATAATCATACGAATCGCCGATGGTTGTGTGGGCTTCGTAGTCTATATCGGCATTGCTGGTGGGATGGATTGCGACATACTTACAACCGTACGCAGACTGGCACGGAAGAGTATAGGTATATGTTCCATCCGCAATCTTCAGACTTATGACAGAATCCGTAATATTATCTCCATCTCCGTCGTAGAGCTGTATAGCAAGGATTGCCATCTTGTTCTGAAGCAATGCACTGTGTATATTACCATCATCGGCGAACTTGCCATCCCAAACGGCCAGATCATGTTTATCGATTTCGTTAAGATAGCCGAACTGCCATTCATATAGATTACTATAGTCAACAGTCGCTTCATCGGAATGGACATCAGCATCAGCCGAGACATCAGACTTCACCATGCTGGACGGATAGATAATGCGGACATCGGCCTTGTCTGCAGGGGTGTAGTCGAAGTCGAACCATACGTCAATAACTGCTTGTTTTCCACCCATGTGAATATTTGAAGCATACAGTGCATCACTGCACTGCAGGCGGGTATTGCCACTGTGGTCCTTATAAACAATAGCAAATGAATCGCCCTCTTTAAAGGTCTTTACACCACTTGCGTCAACAGCTTTGGTACCGTCCCATCCGAGGGAGATGGTGGTAGCAACCTTGTCAGCATTCCCGGTCTGCTCGGGAGCGACCTGCTTTGCACAACCTGCAATGATGGCACCCGCGATTACGAGGGCGGCCATGCTCATACTTTTCATAATGTTTTTCATAGCTTTCTTCGTTTGGGTGATAAATCAATACCTGCCTTCGTTGACAGTGTTGTAGTCCTGCAGCATTGCGCTTGCGCAGATGATGCTCTGGGATTTCAGCACAACGACGCTGACCTCAGGAGCCTGATAGACATTCTTCTCTAAGTTTTTCATTTTGTAGAAGTTATGATTTATTTATACTAAACACTAACTGTACTGACATGCAAAAATACGCTTTTACGGCGTTAAAAGCAAGTTTTTGCCATATTTTCTATGTCGCGGGAGGGCGGCAGACAGGCGGA
>CAMZEI010000032.1 GCA_947305815.1 uncultured Bacteroidales bacterium
ATCGGCGCTAAGATTATCGCCCGCGAGACCGTGAAGCAGGTGCGCAAGGATGTAACCGCCAAATGTTACGGCGGCGATGTGACGCGTAAGCGTAAGCTCCTGGAGAAGCAGAAAGAGGGCAAGAAGCGCATGCGCCAGATAGGCACCGTTCAGGTGCCGCAGTCCGCATTCATGGCGGTGCTGAAGCTGGACAGCTAAGAGGTTTCGGCTCTCCGGCCGGAATGACTATCCTACGAAAAGTCCGTCGCGCATCACGAGGGTGCGGTCGCAGATTCCGGCTAGTGCCGGATCATGGGTCACTATGACTATGGTCTGACCGAGCTCGCGGCGGAGCTCCAGAAGCAGGCTGTGGATTTCCTCCTTGGTCACCGAATCCAGATTACCGGTAGGCTCGTCTGCAAGCAGGACGGCAGGTTCGTTGATCAGGGCCCTCGCTATTGCTGTCCTCTGCTGCTCTCCTCCCGAGAGTTCGGAGGGCTTGTGGCCGAGGCGGTCCCCAAGTCCGAGCCTTGTAAGCAGCTCCGTTGCCCTGGAGCGGGCCTGCGAAGTGCTGCGGCCGGCAATCAGAGCCGGTATCATAACATTCTCAAGGGCCGTAAACTCCGGCAGCAGGTGATGAGCCTGGAACACGAAACCAATGCGGCGTCCGCGGAATGCAGCGAGTTCCCTGTCCCCGAGAGAAGTCACATCCGTACCCTCAATCAGCAGGGAGCCGCTGCTCGGGCGCGACAGGGTGCCGAGTATTTCCAGCAGGGTGGTCTTGCCGGCACCGGAAGCGCCCATGATTGCCACGAGCTCTCCCTTAGCTACACTGAGGTCCACGCCTCTCAGCACCTCGAGGGCGCCGAAAGACTTATGGATGTCTGAGGCCTGGATTGTCATTCCTTCTCCCTTACCCAGACGAGGACATGCCTGTCGAAGGTGGTGTACTCGAGGTCGAGCTCCTCTTCGTAGCCGTCCTTGTGGATGAAGGTAGCTTCGAGCTCTCCTTCGCCCTTGATCTTGAAGTCTTCGACCTCGATCTGCTCGGCGAAATCGACGTTGTACTGGGACATCTTCTTGTAGATGGCCTCCTTGGCGCACCAGTAGATGGCGAGCTGCTCGTTGCGGCCCTCGTCATCGAGGTCGTCTATCTCGTCTTCGGAGAGAGCTTTCTTCTCGACTGCAGAGAAATCGCGGTCGAGGGACTCGCAGTCTATGCCTACCTCGTCGTTGTCGTCGAGGATGACTGCGACATATTTCTCAGTATGGGTGATACTGATGTTGGTAGCGTTGTTCTCGATATAAGGCTTGCCGTTGTCGTGATGCGACAGGTACACCTTCTCATCGAACATTGCGTCAAGCAGCGCCCTCACAGCAAGCTTCTGCCTGCGGAGGGATTCACTCCTTACATAGGAAATTTCTTCTAGTTCGTCACTTGGAACTGATGTGAGAGCGCGGAGCTCCTCCTCGGTCTCACTGACCTGCCAGACACCCAGTCGCGAGTGACCGTCGTCATCAAGGTCTTTGGTAAGATATAGTGCCATAAATTCTTATAACGGGGCAAATATAGACATTTTTTTGGTATCTTTGCCCCGCTTTTCAAAAGACTGTTAATTCTGTACTGATATGAAGTTCCTTACAAATGACAAACTGACCATCGTCGGAGCCGGCGGAATGATAGGCTCGAACATGGCCCAGACCGCACTCATGCTGCGTCTTACCCCCAATATTTGCCTCTACGACATCTACGGTCCCGGAGTGCAGGGAGTGGCCGAAGAGATTGACCACTGCGCCTTCGAGGGTGCCAATGTCAGCTGGACCACCGACCCCGAGGTCGCGTTCAAGGATGCAAAGTACATAGTCTCCTCCGGCGGAGCTCCCCGTAAGGAAGGCATGACCCGTGAAGATCTGCTCAAGGGCAACTGCCAGATTGCCGCCGAGTTCGGTGACAACATCAAGAAATACTGCCCTGACGTGTGTCACGTCGTCGTCATCTTCAACCCGGCCGATGTCACTGCCCTTACGGCTCTCATCCATTCCGGTCTGAAGCCCTCGCAGCTCACCTCCCTCGCAGCCCTCGACTCCACCCGCCTCCAGCAGGCTCTGGCAGCCGAATTCGGGGTACAGCAGTGCAAGGTGACCGGCGCCTATACCTACGGCGGACACGGAGAGGCCATGGCGGTATTCGCCAGCAAGGCTCTCATCGACGGCAAGCCTCTCGCAGAGTGCAGCCTGTCCGAGGAGAAATGGGAAGAAATCAAGCACAACACCGTACAGGGTGGCTCCAGGATAATCAAGCTTCGCGGCCGCAGCTCCTTCCAGAGCCCTGCATACCAGGCCGTCAAGATGATTGAGGCGGCTATGGGAGGCGAGAAGTTCACCTGGCCTGCCGGCTGCTATGTGGATTCCGACGAGCTTGGCATCAAGCATGTCATCATGGCTATGCCTACCGTCATCGACTCCGAGGGTGTCAGCTACGGCAAGCCCGAAGGCACCGCTCAGGAAATGGCCGATCTGCATGCATCCTACGAGCACCTTGTCAAGATGCGCGCTGAAATCATCAGTCTTGGAATCGTTCCTCCCGTGGAGGAGTGGAGCAAGATGAATCCCAACCTCTAGCGAAGCCAGACTTCGGGATTCTGGACGGAGCGCTCCTTCCAGATTTCGAAATGCAACTGAGTCTCACCCGAGAGGGTATCTATACGGCCGAGCGATTGCCCGGTCGTAATTTTTTGTCCCGGCTTGACTGATACCGTGGCAAGTTTGCAATAGAAAGTGAAGTATTCGCCGTGCTGCACCAGGACGCACTTGTTGTATCCCGGCATCACTATCACCTGAGTCACCACCCCGTCGAATACGGCCTTGGCATCAGTGCCCGGAGAGACGGCTATACCTATGCCGTTGTTGAATGGCATGGTCACCTTCTTATATACAGGGTGAGGATTGCGGCCGAACTTCTCCACGACAGGTCCGTCGGCGGGCCAGGGGAGGCGTCCCTTGTTGGCAGAGAACTCTCCGGAAAGCTTGACATCCACGTTCTTTGACTTGCGGGATGCCGACATCGAGGACGAAATCAGTTTCTGAATCTCCTTGTTGAGGGCCTCAACCTGGCGCTTCTTGGCATTCAGCTGCTTCTGGTAGGTATTCTGATTCTTCTTGAGGCGGGTAATCAGGGTCTGGGACTGCTTTTCCTCCTTCTGGAGCTTCGCCAGCTCGGAAGCTCTCTCGTCGCGGAGCTTTTTCGCCGCGGCGCGGGTCTTCGCCAGTTCGGCCTTCTGCACCTCCAGCTCTGCACGCGACTCCTTAATCTTGACGGCCTGGGCATTCATGCTGGACGAGAGGCCCTTCATATACGAATAACGCCTGGACACCTGTCCTAGGTCGCTGCTGGAGAACAGGTACATGAACCAGATGCGCGGGTCGCGGTTGCGGTAGGCGTTGCGGACCAGACGGTTGTAATAGAAAGTCATGGTATCCAGGCGGGCGTCTATCGCGTTTATGCGGCGCTGCGTGGCAACCAGCGAATCGTTCAGCACGCGCAGCTCGCGTTCGCTGCGGGCCAGGAGCTTGCGGCGCGTGGCAATCTTCTGCTGGAGCAGGCCCAGATTGGTCATGGCTCCGGCCTTCTGCCCTGCCGTAGCCTTGAGCTGGCCCTCCAGGATAGCTATCTCCCTCTCGAGCCTGTCGCGGCGGCTCTCCTTCTCCGCCACGTCCTGAGCAGCCGCCCAGGTCATGGTCAGCGCCAGTGAGATTACTATGAGGGCAAGGCGTTTCATCTGGATTCGGCCAGGCCGCGGTAGTATTTTGCGAGGTCAGTCTCGCCCAGAGCCTCAAGCACTATCGAATAATGCAGGAGCACCACGGGACTTGACTTCGCTCCGTAGAGCATAGCGTGCTTGAATAAGGGTTTTGCCTGCGCATCCCGTCCGAGCAGGTGGAGTATCCAGCCACAGGTATCGAGATAGGTCGCGTTGTCGGGATCGTCTTCGATTGTAATGCGGCTCATACGGAGTGCCTTGCGGAGCTTTTTGCCCTGCGTGGCAAGGTAGTACGCATAGTTATTGAGCACCGGAAGGCAGCGAGGATTGAGCTTGAGGGCATTCTCGTATGCGGAATACGCTCCCCTGGGATCGTCAAGCTGGAAGAGCGCATCCCCGATGACCGAATAGCACTCTACCGCGTTGTCCTTGTCGTCAGGGAAGAACACTATCATGTCACAGCACCGGTCGATGGCTTCCGGCAGCATGCCGTAGTAGAGTTTGACCGACAGGTCCGTACGGTAAGCGACAAGGTCGTCCGGATGGGTGTCCACCAGCGTCTGAGTAAGGGTGAGGACCTGTGCGCTGAGCTCCTCGAGCACACGCCTGTCCATGCTGCTTATAAGGGTAGAGACATAACGGCACTTAGACTCGGGCGACACCTCGGGGAAAGTGGCGAAACGGGTCACCACATCCAGACAGCCGGCATTGTCGCCCTTGAAGCGTAGCACATCTGCAAGGCCGAGCAGCGCGGGGATATAATTCTCATCAAAGAGGAGAGCCTGCTCGTAGTAGGATTGAGCGCCCTGCGAATCGTCGAGGCTGAAGCAGCGCTCGGCGATCATGGTAAGAGTGTATGGGTTAGTGTACCTGCGCGGGTCCCTTTCCATGAGCTTGAGGTACAACTCCCCTGCTTCGGAGGCGCGTGAAGCACTGGAATAGAACTGCGCAAGTGACTCAAGATACCAGTTATTGGAAGTGTCTATCGCAGCTGCGCGGGAGAGTCCCTCCTCGGCCGCAGCCGCATCCCCGAGATAGTAAGAACTCACCCCCAGATAATACCATGCTGCGTCCATGGTGGAGTCCGCAAGGACAAGGCTGCGCAAATCCGTCCTGGCTCCCTCATAATCCGCATCAGAGAGTTTCTGTGCGGCATCCAGGAGACGGTCGGTGAGTTTGTCCGCACCGGCTGAAAGGCTGTCCGGGACAACATGGACGGCGGCGCCTGCCCTGAGTCCGGGTATGGTCGCCGCTACAATATATAATATGGTAAGAAGCTTGCGCATCGGGACAAAATTAGTGAAAAATTGCCTACCTTCGCGATAATTATACCAAAGAGATGCAACTTTTCAAGGACGGGAAGCATCTTTATTCACGGGTGACAGATTATATCGAAGACGCCCGCCGGGGTGATACCCGGGCACAAAAAGCCATTTATGATGCCCTGTCAGGCAAGATGTTCGCCGTCTGCCTGCGATATATGGGCGACCGTGATTCGGCCGAGGATATACTCCAGGATGGTTTTGTGACCCTGTTCACCAAGCTGGACAGTTTTTCCGGCGACGGCTCCTTCGAAGGCTGGGCCCGCAAGATCTTTGTCAATACTGCACTCATGTCCCTCCGCAAGAGGGATGTGCTCAAACAGAGCGAAGACGTCCAGGAGGCGGTACAGCTCAGCAGCGAGGAGCCGTCGCCGGTCCAGAGTATATCGTACAAGGATCTGCTGAAACTCATCTCCGAGCTGCCTCCGGGATTCCGGACCGTCTTCAACATGTATGTGGTCGAAGGCTACTCGCACAAGGAAATAAGCGAGGCGCTGGACATCTCGGAGAGCACATCCCGTTCGCAGCTGCTGCGTGCGAGGGCCATATTGCAGTCAAAGATTAAAGAACGTTGAATAAGATGCGTAAACAACAGGACATACAGGACTTCGACCTGATGGTAGGGTCGGTGCTCCGGGACGCGGAGGTGAAAGCGCCTTCACGTGTCTGGAAAGCCGTGGCCGCCCGTCTGGACGACAGTCCCGCACCCGCTCCCGCATGGTGGAAGTGGGCCGGCGCATCTTTGGCGTTCGCCGCAGCAGCCGCGCTCACCCTGGTGCTCACAGGTACATTCAGAACTCCAGCCGTGGAGGCTGTCCCCGGCTCGCTCGTAGCTGAGGTAGCCGCAGAGATCCCTGAGGAAGCACCTGTGACCGTCATAGAAGCAAGTACCGAATCGCCTATCGCTACAGCACAGGCTGCTCCGGTACGCCGCAAGCCTGCCAAGGCGATTGAAGTCGTCCCCGCTCCGGCTGCAGAAGAGCCGGTCATCATAATCCGCGAAGAGGCTGCTGAAGAAGTATCTGACAGCGAAGCATCCACAGTCCCTGAGACCAGGGATGCCAGCGCAGAGGAGATTCGCCAGACCTGGGACAGGATTATCGCCGAAGAGGCGGCAGCACGGAAAGCCGCTCCGGTATCGCTCATAGCTCACGGGCTCATGGGCAGCAACAATCTCTCCGGCGGCACGCCCCATCCATGGATGGGTGCAGCGGGGTCGTTTCCCAGCGGTATCAAGGAGGACGGCGCTTCGACTTTCGGAGTCCCTTTCACTGTAGGAGCAGGAGTACGCATCGGCGTTGGTGGCAAGCTCTCAATTGGCACCGGTCTTGACTATTCCCTGCTTGCCCGAACTTTCGCAGGCACATATCAGGGCGAAACTGCCGACTTCAGGCACACGGTTCAGTACATAGGAGTACCGGTCAACCTGTTTGTCGAGCTCCTTTCCGAAGGTTCTCTTGGACTCTATGCCTTCGCAGGCGGAGAAGCCGAATACTGTGTTTCCAACAAGTACGGCGTCCGCTCCAGCTCCTCAGACATGACCATCAAGGCTCCGGTCAAAGGTCTTCAGTACTCAGTCGGCACCGGCATAGGTGTTGAGTTCGGAATTGCCGACAGACTCAGCCTCTACTTCGACCCTTCAGTACGCTATTACTTCGACTCCGGACAGCCTAAGAGCATCCGCACCGAGCGTCCCTTGATGTTCAATTTCGAAGCGGGCTTAAGATTTAAGCTATAAATTCGTAAAAAGTATTAAGATTCATAAAAATTCCGGGTTTTGCGGCAAGCAAAGCCCGGTTTTTTCAATTATTCCCGCTTCCTTTGCCGGTACTAAAAACGAAAGCGTATGAGAGATTCCGTGTTGTTTTGCGCAGTCCTTCTCCTCTTTGCAGGCTGCGAATTCTTTGAGACCGGCATATCGGACAGAAGGCCCCGTCACGACGGAGACGACAACGAAGATACCGGCAGCATCATGGCCCCTTCCCGCATCGACACTTCAGTCTATATATGCGGGGTGAGGATACTGGACGACTACGACTGGAGGCGTGACACCGCCTTCGGTATCCCAAACTGCGAGCTCGTCGTGCTAAGGGATGGCGCTATGATAATGGCTGTCCCATGCCGCCGGGGCAGCGGTGTCACACCCGACACCGACCGGCACTTCCTTATCGACGGAGACCTGTTCTCCTACGAGTGCCCCGGTGATTCTACACTAATCTGCCGCAACGGCAGACCGATACTGCACTATCCTTCGAAGGAGAAGCTCTGCGGCATCATCTACCGGGACCAGAGCTGGTACACCCTTGGGCTCGGCGGCTCTCCGGGAGGGGCTCTTCGACTGCGCAGAAACGGGCAGACCGTCTGGATAAGAGACGGAGCCACAAGCGACTGCAGCTTCGGAGGTCACATGCAGAGCCGCTACGGAGCTTTTGTCGAAGACGCCGAAGGGATAGTATTCAGCTTCAGCGAGAATGGTGTCGACTACCTGTATAATGAAGGCAGCATAAGCGTCATCCAGGGGAGCCAGTCACTGCTTGCAGGCAAGTACATTATCCCTCTGGGTGCCGGGACTACCTTCTACAACTCCTCTACTGGCCACTGCCTTATTGTTTGGACCAAGTGGGGCATCCATGCCTCCTCATCTTCGGGCACAAAGTTCATAAGCGGCAGATACTACCGTTTCTCCAATTATCTCGCCACGGATGCTATGGGGGAGACGACGGTGCTGCTCAATCCGATGGGAGAGAAGCGCCCACCTATGATATGGTGTGACGGAGAGGTTACAACGCCGGATATCCCGAACGGATATCTGACAGGCGTGGAGACCGTTATCGGTCCTGCCAGGTGACGCGACGACGCAGACCGGGGAGAGTCTCAATGGTGACATGCAGAGTCTCCTCCGGCAGGAGCCCCTCGATATTCTCAGGCCATTCCATAAGGCACAGGCAGCCGCTGTCCAGATAGTCATAAAGTCCTATATCCAGGGCCTCAGCCGGGTTCTCCAGACGGTAGAAGTCGAAATGGAACACGCTCTCCCCTCCGGGACGGCGATACTCATTGACTATCGCAAAGGTGGGCGAAGCTACAGCGTCCCCATCGACTCCAAGGCAGCGGCAGACAGCCGTAATGAATGTAGTCTTGCCGGCTCCCATGCTGCCATGGAAAGCTACGAGGCGACGGTCTCCGAGGAGTCCAAGAAACTCCTGCGCTGCCGCGTCGATGCCGGAAAGGCTCTCAATTATCAATGAATGCTCCATTGCGGGGGCAAATATATGAAGAATTAGATTATGCTGGTACACATATCAGGAGCCAAGTGCATCGGGATTGATGCGCTGGAAGTTGTTGTCGAGATTAAAGTAGACAAAGGAATCGGAATTCATCTTGTCGGTCTGGCCGACGTCGCAGTCAAGGAGAGTCTGCTCCGCACCACCACGGCGCTGGCCTCGATGGGCTTCCATATCCCGGGCAAAAGGATAGTGATAAACCTCGCCCCCGCCGACCTGCACAAGAACGGCAGCGGATATGACCTCGCCATCGCCCTGGGGATAATCTCCGGGAGCGGACAGAAGGATCTGCCCCTGCTGGAGAGATATCTCATTATGGGAGAGCTGGGCCTCAACGGAGAGATACGCGAAGTCCCCGGGGCCCTGTCTTTCGTAGAGCTGGCTCGCAGCCTCGGGCTGAAGGGTTGCATACTGCCGCTGCGCTCGGCGCTCGAGGCGGTGGATTTTGATGATATCGAAGTCTATGGCATACTGGACCTTGGCGAAGCCATAACGATACTTTCGGGGACTGAAGACTGCTCAGACATGCTGGTGCAGAACAGGCGTCCGCATCACGGCTACGGCAGCGAATCCCCTGGTCGCACAGAGGTGGACATGTGCGATATAATCGGACAGGAGGGCGCCAAGCGGGGCATTGAAATCGCCGCGGCCGGCGGGCACAATATCATCATGATAGGCGCTCCGGGCTCCGGTAAAAGTTCGCTTGCCAAAGCTCTCGCCGGCATTTTGCCCCCTATGACCCGCGAGGAGTCAATCGTAACGAGCAAGATTTACTCCGTATCAGGCCGGGGAGGCTCCGACGGTCTCATTAGGACCCGCCCTTACAGGGCTCCGCACTACAGTGCGTCCATGGCGGCGCTTGTCGGCGGAGGGGCCGGCGGAGCGATACTTCCCGGAGAAGTCAGCCTGGCGCACTGCGGGGTGCTCTTTCTTGACGAATTCGGCCAGATGCCGCGCAGCGTCATCGAGGCCCTGCGCGGGCCCATTGAGGACCGCAAGGTAGTCATATCGCGGCTGCGCTCCAAGGTTGAGTTCCCGTCGTCGTTCATGCTTGTGGTAGCCTCAAACCCCTGTCCGTGCGGATACTGGGGCGAAGGCGACCGCTGCACCTGCACCCCTGCGCAGAGGATTGGGTACCTCAGTAAGCTCAGCGGGCCAATCTTAGATAGAATAGATCTTCAATTGGTACTCCACCCTGTACCATCGGACAAAATTGCATCGGGAGTCAAGGGAGAGGACAGCGCGACGGTGGCCGCAAGGGTCGCTGCAGCGCGAAAGCTCCAGCAGGAGCGCTTCCGCGGCGAAGGCATTAACTGCAACTCCGAGATGGGCTCATCGCACATAGAGAGGTTCTGCCCTCTCGACGATACGTGCAGGCAGGTCCTTCTGGAGCTCATGGAGAGGCTTGGCCTGTCGATGCGCGCCTACTTCCGCATCATCAAGGTCGCCCGCACCATCGCCGACCTCGAAGGCTCTCCCTCCATCCTCCCCGTCCACATCGCCGAAGCCTCCAGTTTCCGCTTCCTCGACCGCAAAAATCCCCTGGTATAATTGCAACTTGTTAGAATTTTTACTATCATTGCGATGAAATACTCGGAACTTCACAAAATACTGAAGGCTTCCGGCTGCCATATCTTCCGAAACGGTGCGCGGCATCCTATTTGGCGAAGTCCAATAACGGAACAGTTATTTGCTACAAGCTACCATGAAACTGAGGAAGTTAAGAAGGGTACACTCAGACAAATTTGCAAAATATCAGGCGTTGATATATGAGAACAGTAAAGGCGATAATTGAAACAGGTCCGGATCACCATTATTCAATCTACAGCGACAGTGCGGACTATCCTTACGGAATAATGGGTACCGGTGATACTATTGCTGATGCAAAAGAGGACTTTTGGGCCGCGTATGAAGAGATGAAAGAAAGCGTAGAGGCTATGGGCGAATCATTCGTGGGCGCGAACTTCGTCTTCCGATATGATATACCGTCATTTCTCGAAGAATTTGCATTTGCCTTTTCGCTGGCCGGTTTGGAAAGGATTACAGGCATAAACCAGAAGCAGTTGGGACATTACATCAGCGGCTACCGCAAGCCTTCTGCCAAAACAGTAAAGCGCATGGAAGACGGGTTACACTCTCTGTGCGAGAAATTACAGTCGGTGCGTTTCACCTGAATAAAACGAAGAGCCCCCGCTTCACAGCGGAGGCCTATCGATTCTAACCTTTTTAACCTATGAAAAACTATTCTCGGTTCTTCTATACTTCAAGTGCCGTGCCAAACTCGGCACAAAGGTTAAAAAGTTGAGAAAAATTAGATGAAAGGATGCCACTTGGGGCTCAGACGCTTGTAGCGGGCAATGCTTGCAATCTTGGAAAGAGCTTCCTCAGTGAGGACAAACTCATCGTCCTTAGGGAGATAGGAAAGCATGGCTGATGCAAACTCCTCTACTGAGTGCAGGTTTGGCAGCATCGGGGCGAGGTTTCCTACCCTGTTGGGGACGGAAGCCACCCCCTTGACATTGAGTTTGCTCCCAGGAGTGTCCAGGACCCGTGTCAGCACATCTATGTCGACATCCCACATGAGAGTCCCATGCACAAGCTCGCGGTCCTGGAAAACTCTCCTGGCATAACCCGAGACCTTGCGTCCGTCCACGAAAATGTCGTTGCGTCCGGAGAGTTCAGCTGCTACGCCCATCTCCTGCAGAGCAGTGACGATGACATCCGGCTTGGGCTCCGGACCCCATATGCTGTAATTGAGGTTGCCAAGGTCATGGTACACAGCACCGCCTCCGGTAGAGCGCCGCACGAGGGCGATGCGCTTTTCCTTCAGATATGCTGCATTCACCTCAGCCGCAGCATCCTGGCTGCGTCCGATAATGACCGAAGGCGAGTTCTGCCACAGACGGAAGAAATACTCGCCGGACGGGAGGTGCTCAAGGCACCACTCGTCCAGCGCCATGTTGAAGTAAGGATCGGTAGATCCGTTGACAATGTACTTCACGGGATGCTACTCCTCCACCAGTTTCACGCTGAGTATTCTTACGGGTATCGTGGGACGGTCCCTGCGGTCAGTGTCCACTGCTGCGATAGCGTCAATTACATCCAAGCCGCTCACGGTTTCGCCATAGACGGTGTACTGGCCGTCGAGCTGGGAGCAGGCAAACTCATCCTGCACCAGATAGAACTGCGAGCCTGAAGACTCCCTCATGGGGTTGGCAGCGTCACCGCGGCGGGCCGCAGCAAGAGCGCCCTTCTTGTGATTGTATTCGGGCTTAATCTCAGCAGGCACGGTGTAGCCGGGTCCGCCGGTGCCCCAATAATCCATCTTCTCAGGATCCTTGGACAGGGGATCTCCGGCCTGAATCATGAAGCCGTTGATCACGCGGTGGAAAAGGATGCCGTTGTAGAAGCCGGACATTGCGAGCTTGGCGAAGTTGTCACGATGAAGGGGCGTGCCCTCATAGAGTTTGATGCGGATGGTGCCCTTGGTGGTAATGATGTCGAACTGGGGCTCCGCGGGGAGGTTGATGCTTTGTTCCATAACTGTTTCCTGTGGCTCTTCTGCGGGCTCCTCCTGGGCCTTGCGGTTCTTACACGAAGCAAGGCTGAGGATAGCTGCGCAGCAAAGCGCGATTGTCAGATACTTTTTCATATTTTGGTTTGTTTGATGTCCTTATATATCAGTGCGCAGTAGGCGAGCAGCATAACAGTGCCTGCGGCCATCTGCCAGACTGCGCCGAACCGGCCAAGCAGCACATAGACAATATAGAATACGGCTCCGCAGCAGAGGAAGCGTCCCATTGCCGGTAGGTCGTAACGGACTTGCATGTGGCGCTGTCCTATAAAGTAGCTCAGCAGCATCGAGACTCCGTATCCTGCGAATCCGCCCCACGCACAGGCCATGTAGCCCCAGCGTGAGACGCCGAGTACATTGACCCCTATCATGACGGCTGCACCGATAGCACTTATCACTGCGCCCCACCAGGTCTTGTCGCTCAGCTTGTACCAGAAAGAGAGGTTGAAATAGACGCCCATGAAAATTTCGGCCATCATCACTATGGGCACAACCTTGAGCCCCTCCCAGTATCCGGGATTGATGAAATGGCGTATCAGCGGCATGTAGAACATGACTGCGAGCCACGCCAGGAAGGCAAATATCACGAAATAACGGGTTCCCTGAGCAAGAGCCTCCGGCTTATTCTTTTCGGCCCCGCCGAAAACTATGGGCTCGTAAGCATAGCGGAAAGCCTGGGTCAGCAGGGCCATAATCATGGCGAGTTTGACGCAGGCGCCGTAAATACCAAGCTGCACGCGGCCCTCTTCGCCAGGCATGAGGTAGGGGAACAGTATCTTGTCCGCCACCTGATTGAGTATCCCGACGAGTCCCAGAAGCAGGAGAGGCCAGCTGTAACGGAGCATCCTGCGGGCGAGTCCCGGCTCGCTGCGGTATGCAAGCCCCCGCATTTCCGGGATAAATCCCAGCATCACTGCGGCTGTGCAGAAGAGATTGGCGTAGAAAATCAGGCCTACGCCACCGTCATTGCGGGCATAGAAGTCCGCAAGCGCAGGGGATGCTTCGAAGAAGCGCGGCAGCACCAGGAAAATCAGCAGATTGAGGGTGATGTTGACAAGCACGAACCCCAGCTTCAAGGCTATAAACTTGATAGGTCTGTGCTGTTGCCTCAGACGGGCGAACATTATGGCCTGGAAGGCATCCATCGCCGCAATGCACGCAAAGCATGCTATATACTGGGGATGTGCGGCATAGCCCATGGCGCCGGCAATTGGTCTGAGGAAGACGAGCGCTGCCGCAAGGAAAGCGAGGCTTACGCCTCCAACGAGCCTCAGCGCGCTGCCATACACGTCCCTCTCGTCTTCACCTTCCTTGCCTGCGAAGCGGAAGAAGGTAGTCTCCATCCCGAAGGTCAGCAGGACCAGAAGCAGGGCTGAGTAAGCGTAGAGATTGGTTACAATCCCGTAGCCTCCGCTCTCTGCGGCTATTTTGTAGGTGTACAGAGGCACCAGCAGGTAATTGAGGAACCTGCCCACGATGCTGCTGAGTCCGTACAGCGCAGTGTCTTTCGCCAGAGCCTTGAGATTCATAACTTACAAATGTAACAATTTTCCAACGACCTGCCTCTGTCAATAGATGATGGCGCCGAGCACGCCGCCGGCGACAATCAGGGCAATGGGATTGACTTTGCGCCAGAGGGATGCTATCAACGTGCCGCCCAGCAGGGCCCAGGATGTCCAGTCCCCGAAGTTCTCGCGGATTACGCCGACACTGGCGGATGCGATGTCGAAGTGGAACATGAGGATCAGCGCAGCTGCACCGAGCATGCCGACTACTGCCGGTTTGAGGGCGGTCATGACAGCTCCCACCAGCGCGCCGCTGCGATACTTCTCATATACCTTCACGAGGGCGAAGAAGACCAGGAAAGAAGGCAGCACAAGGGCCAGCGTAGCAACTGCCGATCCGGCAACACCGGCCACCTCGTAGCCCACATAAGTGGCGCAGTTGATGCCTATAGGCCCCGGGGTGGATTGGGAAACCGCGACTATATTGGTGAACATCTCCTCGGATATCCAGCCCTTGAGCGTCACGACCTGGCTCTGGATGAGCGAGATCATGGCCCCTCCTCCACCGAAGTTGAAGAGGCCTATGAGGAAGAAAGTCCAGAATATTTGCAAAAGCAGCCCTGCGTCCATCAGCGTTTCTGCTTAATGAGGGTCAGAGCCACGGCCCCGACTATCAATACCAATATAATATATATAGGGGAGACCTTCAGCAGAGCTATCGCCACTACCGTAGCGATGCAGATAAGCCACGCCCACCAAGTCTTGATGCCCCTGCGTGCCATATTAACCATCGGCACAAGAATGAGCCCGATGGCCACAGGTCTTATCCCGCGGAACACCTTGATGAACCAGGGATTGTCCTGGATGGTTGAGAATATGGCAGCAATCAGCAGTATGCTGAGAAAGGACGGGAGCACGGCCCCGAGAGTCGCTACGACACTGCCCCACACACCACGTGCCCTGTAGCCGGCAAAGATGGCCATATTGACGGCAAGGATGCCGGGAGCGCTCTGCGCCAGCACCACGATGTCGTCCAGCTCCTCCTTGGGAATCCAGCCGCGCGATGCCATCTCTCGCTCAATGATTGGTATCATGGCATAGCCTCCGCCTATGGTGAAAGCGCCAATCTTGGTGAAAACCAGGAAGAGATTGCCTAGACTTGCCTGTCTGTTCATGACACAAAGATAGTCAATGCAGAAAAAAGGGAGAAAAATTGTTGAAAAAAGTTTGGTAGGTAAAAATAATGCGTTATCTTTGCAGCCCATTTCCGAGAAAGGATATGGAAAGCTCTTTGAAATATTGAAAGATAAGTACAAGCAAGTACCGAACAAGTTTGTAGCAACAAACATTTAAATTCGA